>JAKBGO010000035.1 GCA_021833065.1 bacterium | reverse complement strand
ACAACTAGTCAAAATGCATCTAATTCCCAACCGGCCTTTTCGAGTGTAGTCTTGAACTCGTTCTCTTATAACAGTACAAATACATCCAACCCTGCAAATTATACGATTGACTTCAATTTTGATAGTAATATTTTTTCCAATTCAGAAACGATTACTCTTGAGGTGCCTAATCAAGTGACAACTAGATCGATAATCGATCAGCCTACCGATATATTCAAAGCTTCTAATAATGTAACGACGGTTAAATAGGGTAAAACATGGCATATCAATCAATCAAAGACTTTAGAATAAAAAAGTATAACAATCAGATTGTTATGTTTTTGGGGCTAGGCATATTCTTAACTTTATTTTTCCTTGCCTCGTCTAAAGTGTTGCTGGCGAAGTATAATTACCAAAATAAAGTTATAGGTTTACAGCAAAAAGCGCTGACTACTTTAAATCAAGATATTGCTGCGAGTAACTCCCTAAAATCTTCCTACAGCAATTTCGTCAACAAACAGGTAAACATAATAGGAGGGATAGCATCATTACCGAATTCTATTAAAGGAGGTGATAACGCCAAAATAGTTTTAGATGCGCTACCTAGTAGCTATGATTTTCCAGAACTAGTAACCATGCTCCAAAGTTTACTTCTTTCCCAAGGTGTTACCGTAAACAGCATTTCAGGGACTGATCAGAGCGGCAATACTTCGAGTTCTTCCGGCGTAACTCCAATGCCATTTCAATTGTCAGTATCGGGAAGTTATACTCAAATTCAAAATTTGATGAATGCATTCGAATCTTCAATCCGTCCAATTGATATACAGCAAATTCATCTATCGGGAAGTCAGAGTAATCTGACATTAGTCATTTCGGCACAAACTTATTATCAGCCAGGAATCAAATTCGTAATTAATAAAGAGCAGGTTAATTAATGAAATCCAATAATATTTTAGTTTTAGCACTCATAATTATTGTTAGCGTTATATTTTCACTATTTATTCCAAATATGCTATTCAAAAATTCTAGCCTAAATAGCGTGGAAACAGTTCCGTCTATATCCAGTAACTTCACGCTTCCAAGTAGTAAGTTTTTTAATTCTAATTCAATCGATCTTACTCCATATACCCAAATAGGAAGTGGTAATAACACAAACCCATTTATAAATCTAAATAGCTCAACAAATTAACGAATAATATGAGTTTGTTGTCTAATATTTCTCAATCTGAACTTGAAAAGAGCCTTATAAATGATAATATACTTAATTTCGAACAGATTGAAGGTTTAAAAAACCAGGCTAAAACTCAAAAAATTTCACTCATTAGTCTACTGATTAAAAATAAAATCTTAACCAACGAACAACTTACTTCTTACATAGCTAAAATCAATAAAATACCCTATGTAAATCTTCAGGAAGTCAGGGTAAATCAAAAGCTGCTTGATTACATACCTCAGGATTTGGCAGAACATTACATGGCAGTTCCTATTGGTATGTCTGGCGGAAAATTAGCTATTGCCATGCTAGATGCAGACAATATACAGGCGATTGACTTTTTGACAAATAAAATCGGCATGCCACTGAGCGTTTATCTGGCGAGCGAAGAGGGAATAAGGTCAGTATTAAAACAGTACAAGGTAGATATTAATGACAAGGTCATTAACGATCTCCAAGACATTACAGAAAATGCCAAAAACGAAGAGGGTAAAAAAAATGAACAGGACTCCAAGGTCAAAATTATTGTCCAAGACTCTCCAATTAGTAAGATCCTCACATCGATACTTGAGTATGCAGCCAATAATAGGGCTAGTGATGTTCACATTGAACCGACTGAAGACAGCTTAAAAATAAGAGCTAGAATTGATGGTGTGCTAAGAGAGATTATGAAATTACCGAAAAATACTGAAGCTGCTCTAGTCTCTCGTATAAAAATCTTATCCAACCTAAAAATTGACGAACATCGTATTCCCCAGGACGGTGATTTTACTATACTGGTAACTGATAAAAAAATCGACCTTAGAATTTCAATTTCCCCTATTGTATGGGGCGAACAAGTTGTAATTAGATTACTAGATAAGTCGAGTACGTCGTTAAGGTTGGCGGACATGGGTTATACCGGTCGAACACTGCGAGCGGTTAAAAACGGAATCAATAATACGAGTGGTATGATTTTGACATCCGGTCCAACCGGTTCAGGCAAATCTACCTCTCTTTATGCCTTGCTTTCCGAGATTAAAAATGACTCGATTAATATCGTCACTATGGAAGATCCGGTTGAGTACAAAATGAACGGCGTAAATCAAATACAAGTAAATGCTGAGGTTGGACTTAATTTCGCATCCGGACTGAGATCGATTCTTAGACAAGACCCAGACATTATAATGGTCGGAGAAATTCGTGATCACGAAACTGCCGAACTGGCAGTACAAGCTGCGCTAACTGGGCATCTGGTATTTTCAACACTGCACACAAATTCCGCCGCCGGAATATTACCGAGACTTCTTGATATGGGCATAGAACCGTTTTTGATTGCAAGCACAATTCGTACTGTAATCGGACAGAGATTGGTAAGAAGAATTGGCGATAAAAAAGAAGATTATCAATCAACGGAAGTGGAGAAAGTAGCGATTCAGGAGACAGTGGGGACCCTTCTGCCCAGAACTCAGGATGAGGTGAGTAAAATATCTGAAGATCTGGGATATCCTGACTTGCCACTATCCACCCAAAATGCTTATACTTTAACGAGGGGTGTCGAATCTCCGGATAGCCCAGGAGGCTTTAAGGGGCGAGTAGGGATTTATGAGGCATTTGAAGTGACAGAAAATATTCAAAACCTGATTCTTAAAAGAGCAACTAGTACCGAAATACAAGAAATGGCTCAAAAAGAAGGTATGGTTACCATGAGGCAAGATGGATATTTAAAGGCAATCAAAGGTCTTACAACAATACACGAAATTGACCGAGTTTCATCGGTAGGGAGTAACTAAAATAAATATGAAAGAAACTGTAAGAATAGAATTACTTCTGGAAGAAGTCGTTAAAAGAAAAGCATCGGATTTACATGTTCAAGTGGGGCTTAAACCCATGATAAGAGTTGACGGTAAATTGGAGGCCTCTAGATTGGCGGAGGTGTTGAACGAGGAAGCGGTAGAATCGCTTGTTTTTTCAATTCTCGACGATGATCAAAAGCAGATTTTATTAAAAGATAAAGAATTTGATTTTAGTTTTGCTTTTGGAGATATTGGTCGTTTTCGTGTAAATGCCTTTCATGAGAGAGGTAATATCGCAGCAGCATTTAGGTATATCAATAATGATGTGCCAAGCGTAGAACAACTGGGTCTTCCATCAATTGTAAATAAATTTGCTGAATACCCTCACGGCCTTGTATTGGTAACTGGTCCGACCGGTTCAGGTAAGTCCACATCAATAGCTTCTCTAGTCAAAAAGATAAATCTTGAACAATCAAAACATATTATTACTATCGAAGATCCAATAGAATATACTCACATTTCAAATAAATCTATCGTAGTTCAACGAGAAGTTCACTATGATACCTACTCCTTCAGCGCAGCTCTAAGATCGGCTCTTCGTGAGGACCCTGATGTGGTACTTATTGGAGAGATGAGAGATTTGGAAACTATAGCCAGTGCTATAACTATTGCTGAAACGGGTCACTTAGTTTTTGCAACACTTCACACTAATTCAGCTAGTCAGTCGGTAGATCGTATGATTGATGTCTTTCCACCGCACCAGCAGTCTCAAATTAGAGCGCAGTTGTCTAACATTCTGATGGCAATTTGTTCTCAGCGTTTGATACCGATGACTGACGGTGGAAGAATAGCTGCCGCTGAAATATTAGTAGCCACACCAGCAGTCAGGAACATAATTAGGGAAGGAAAATCTCATCAATTAGAAGCTGTAATTCAAACTGGAGCTGAATTCGGCATGCAATCGATGGATAGAACGCTGGTTAATCTTATCAAAATGGGCACTATAACTTATGATGATGCCAGAAATTTTGCGGTAGATCTAGATGAGCTAGACAGATTGATGAGAGAATAAAACGATGATAAGTTATTCATACACGGCAAGAAATGCTAAGACGGGAGAATTAGTTAAGTCTACTATTGAAGCTCAGAACGAGAAATCGGTTGCGTCAATTTTGATTAAACAAGGACTTTCCCCAATAAGCATAAAAAAGGAAGAAAACTCTGTATTATCTAAGATTAAGTTTTTAAATAGGGTACGGGCAAAAGATAGAGTTTTGTTCGCCAGACAACTATCTACCTTAATTAACGCCGGATTGCCACTGATTCAGGCGCTAGAAAGTGTTAGCAGCCAAACTACCTCGAAACCACTCAGGGCTATTCTCACGAAAATGGTTTCTTATATAGAAGGAGGTCAATCTTTTTCAGGAGCTTTATCCGCTTTTCCCGACACTTTTAACAAAGTTTTTATCAATCTGATCGCTGCGGGGGAAGCGTCAGGAACACTGGATAAAGCCCTTGAGAGAATTGCTATTCAGCAGGAAAAAGATGCAAATGTTGCTTCGAAAATAAGAGGTGCAATGACTTATCCTGTAATTGTCGTGCTTATAATGATAGCTATAGTAGTATTCATGCTTGTGAAGGTTTTACCTCAAGTACAGCTACTCTATATTAGCTTTCCTGGAGCTACTCTTCCAATCGAGA
>JAKBGO010000007.1 GCA_021833065.1 bacterium | reverse complement strand
TTTGAATTAGAAAGCGGTTGAATTATTCTTTGTCCCCCTAAAGGATTATTCATGCTTGGCGGAAGATTTGGACCATTGTCTTCCTCTGTGCCTGCAGAAGAGGCTTGATTTATCTCTTTGACTGCTTGGTCAATCAAATCTTGATTCGATTGGATGGCGGAAGAAGAACTTTGGTCTGTTGGCGGCATTTCAGTGCTCGACTCGCTGCCGACTCCCATGCCCGACAACGACATGGCATCAGGCATTGTTGATGTCTGTGCTGGAGGTTCCACTGGCTGTACCATTACTGGTTGAGAAACTGAGGGCTCTGGAGAAGGAGCAACTGCCTCAGGGGTCGATTCTGGCATGACTGAACTGGTGACTATTGGAGGAACTACGTCGGTTAACTGGTCTGTTGGCGGCATTTCGGTGCTCGAATTTAATTGATCTAGAGAAGGAGCACTAGATTGGCTCAGCAGTTCGTTGGCTGTATTGACGATATCCTCAAGGGTAACTTGTGATTTGACGAGGTATCTGTCGGCACCGAGCTTATTTGCCCTATCCTGATCTTCATTCTGTCCGAGAGCAGTAAGCATGATTATTTTTACATTGGCAAGAGTCGGAGTTGCTCTTATTATGTCTAGCATTTCGAAGCCGCTAATTTTTGGCATCATAACGTCGGAAATTATTAAATCGGGCCTTTCATTTTTTGCCACTACTAAAGCTTCTTCTCCGTCGTGTGCAGAAACTATTGAGAACCCCTCTGCCTGTAATCTAGCTTCATAAATTTCGCGAAGATTATTATCGTCTTCAACCAGTAGAATTTTAGCCATTTTTTTCCTTTTGATAATCTTAATGCTTATTCTTTTTTATTGTATCATATAACTCTTTTAAGAAGGGTTAATTAATTTATTTTGCATTTCGATGGCTCGATCGTTTGAGATTCTGGGTAGATTTATGAAAAAAGTTGTGCCTTTCCCTAGCTCGCTTTCTACCCATATTCTCCCTTGATAAAGTTCGACTATTTTTTTAGATATAAATAATCCAAGTCCAGTACCTCCGATTGTTCTGGTAGCTGAACTATCGACTCGATAAAATTTTTGGAATAGATGGGGTATGTCCTCTGTCGGTATCCCTACTCCCGTGTCTCTGACGTAACATTGTACGATATCGGAGTCACCGGTAATACCGATCGAGACTTTCCCTTCCTCGGTATACTTAACGGCGTTGTCGAAAAGATTTATAATAACCTCTCTCATCCTATCCGGATCTATTAATACATAGTAGAGGGGCTTAACCTGATGGTTTTCAGTCAAATTATTAGTGGATGCATCAATATTTCTACTGGATCCGATGACGAATTCACTGAAAAGATTCTTTTTTTCCGCTGAGAATTTCAGATCACCCTCAATTTGTTCCAAGAAACTTCCAAGTTCGACAACCACCGGATGACTGCTTAGTCGTCCGTCCTCAGCCTTTGCGCTGGTAAGAAGATCTTGAAAAAGCTTACCTAGATGTTGTGTAGACGTATAAGCTTTTTGAAGATATGACTCTGCTCTAGAATCGATTGTGGCAACTTTAGAGTTTAAAGCAAGCGAGAGGTAACCCTCTATAGCTGCAACCGGGGTTCTCATTTCGTGAGAGGCTGTAGATATGAATTCGGCTCTTTTTTGTTCTTCGGCTCTTTCAACTGAAATATTTCTAAAACCTATTACTGCGGCAGTGACTTTATTGTCGCTTTCTATCACCGGTGAGACGGACAAGCTTATCGGAATAGTCATATTGGAAACTGTCACAAGGTTGGCGTTGTTATCTCTTATGGGCTTGGGCATTAGAAAGATTTTTTTAATCGGATTTGCATCATCAGAGTAAGGCTCGTTTTTATCGTTTACGAGCTTTAAAATGTTATTAATATTCATACCAATCACATCAGTTTTTTTCCAACCAGTAATTTTTTCGGCTGCGGGATTAAAGAGTTGAACATTTTCATTGCCATCGATCAAAACAACCCCGTCATCTATGGTATTAATAATTACCTCGAATTTTTGTTGATCATTTTCAAATTTCGAGTTTAAGGTTTTGGTTGATTTCTTTGTCGATAGTATATTAAACACTTGAATAATCTGATTACTTTAATAATTCTATAATAATTCTTATGCTTTATAAATAGATAAAAAATAGGTTAAAATATAGAGGAACAAGTATTGGCCCCTTCGTCTAGCGGTTCAGGATATTAGGTTCTCATCCTAAAGATCGCGGGTTCGAATCCCGCAGGGGTCACCATTAGATTGAATTAATGTTACAATATTCAAAAGTTATGTTTGATTATGTCACTAAAATAAAACAGTTTTTCAGAAAAATTGTCTCGAAATTCGCCCGCTTTCTTAATAACAAATTTGGTGAAAAAGTAACCCCCAACCTAATTACTTATATAGGTCTGGTAATGCACATTCCGATTGCTTATTTTATTGCTTCCGGATCTTTGATTGTAGCTTCGATCTTTTTGATTGTCTTCGGGCTGTTTGATACATTAGACGGCGAGCTTGCTAGGTTACAGAAAAAAGATTCAGTCCCCGGAATGTTTTTAGATGCGTCAACGGATCGATTCAAAGAAGTAATACTTTACGCTGGTATTATCTATTACGCCGGAGCCAACCATTATTCCGCTATATATTTAGTTTTTGTATTGGTGGCGTTAGGGTCGTCTCTATCAGTTAGCTATGTTAAGGCAAAAGGAGAGGCTGCGATATCAACCCTACAGAAAAAGTTCAGTCACCAGGAACTGAACAGGTTTTTTTCCAGTGGCATGCTTAGTTATGAAGTTAGGATGACCTTGCTTGTTATCGGCTTATTATTCAACATCATTATGCCTGTAGTCATATTAATAGCAGTTTTCTCATCTTACACTGTTCTGACACGACTGAACGATATAATGGATTATTTAAAAAAATCTTAGATGTATAAATTAGATTTGCACACTCATTCTGTCGAATCTGCAGACGGCTCGATATCTATAGAAGATTACAAAAAACTTATTACTAGTAAGAAGGTCGATTATGTCGCTATTACTGACCATAATTCTCTTGACTACGCTCTAAGAGCAAAGGAAGTTATCGGAAGCGCGGTTATAGTCGGCGAAGAAATTATGACAACTGAGGGCGAGATAATAGGTCTATATCTAAAAGAAAAAATAAAACCAAATCAATCATTGGAACAAACGATTGATTTAATAAAAAAACAGGATGGTTTGGTTTATGTACCGCACCCCCTGGATATAACTAGAAAAGGGATTGGAATCGGTAATTTGAATAAAATTAAAGACGAGATTGATATAGTAGAATGCTATAACAGCAGAAGTATTTCCATCCTGCCTAGCAAGAAATTAAAAGATTGGGTTAGCTCTAATAATTTGGCGTGCGCCTCTAGTAGCGACAGCCACGGTAAGATTGGTTACGGACGAACATTTACCGTCGTTAGCGATAAACCGACAAGGAGTAATCTGGTTAAACTTCTGAGTGAAGCGTCATACTATAATCAACCAGCTACCCTGGTCGGACGCTTATATCCAAGCTTAAACCGAAAAAGAAAGGTTTCAGCCTAGTCCATGATTAACAGCATTCTTTTTGTGATGTGGTTTTTTGCGCCTGCCGGACTGGCGAATTTGATACCGGTAATAATGTCAAAAATCCCCTATATAAAGAAGTTTAATGCCCCACTTGATTGTGGCCTTAAGCTTAGAGGAAAACCGCTTTTTGGCGACCATAAAACTTGGCGAGGTTTCATATCCGGAGTATTAATTTCTATAGCGACGCTTGCGTTGCAGGTCTACCTGTATAACCACGTTAACTGGTTTCACTCGCTGTCTCGTAATATAAATTATGATAATTTACCGGTACTAGGCCTAGGATTTCTTTTTGCGCTAGGAGCTCTTGGTGGAGATGCTATCGAAAGTATGTTTAAGAGACAATTTAGTATTGATCCGGGTAAAAAATGGTTTCCCTTTGATCAGATCGACTACATACTGGGCGGCATCATAGCAAGTTCCTTGATTGTCAGACTGAGTTTGATTGATTACCTCTGGCTTTTACTGGTTTGGCTTATCTTACACCTGGTATTTAGCTTCTTCGCCTATCTTTTCAAATTGAAAGACAGTCCGATTTAATGTCTATTTGTGATAAGGCAGACCTAAATTAATAGTTGACGCTCTGTAGATGGCTTCCATTGCTACTACCATTGCCAGATCGTGAGGATATGTTAATTTACCAAGACTCCATTTCAGATTGGAGCGAGACAATATATCGTTAGATAATCCCTCGGGACCGCCAATTAAGAAGCTGACATCTCTAATTTTTCCTTCAAGGTCTTTTAGATATGTCGCTAACGCCTCGGATGAAAATTGTTGGCCCTCTGGTGTTAAAGAGATAAGAAAGCTGTTTTTCAGGCTAGACAATATTTCCTTATCCGTCACATCTTTTTTAAAGTGAACAATTTTTAAATCATGATAATAAGTTAGTCTTTTTGAATATAGTTCGAATCCCTTCACTGAATATTCAAAATTTGGCTTAGATATAGTGGCGAATATTATCTTCATTTTTTGATGTATATTCCAAGTCCGGCGGAGGTATTAAATTTATAATCGGATCTTTGATTAAAAAAACTATGACAAGCCCTGGAGGCTCCAGGCAACGCTTCGTTTGAAAAATCGTCGACGACCAGCACGCCATTATTAGACACTAGAGGCCAGCATAATTTTAAGCTATCACTAATGGAGTCGAAAAAATCGCCGTCCAGAAAACCAAAGCAGATATTCTTAGGCATATCAGCCGGAGTTAGATCCTTAAACCAAGCCTTTTTGATAAAAGGTAAATCAAGGTTAGCTTTCTTGAACTCGTAGGCCAGCATCTTTTTACTGACGCTTAATTCACCCGGCTTAAACTGCTCGCCTGCCGTGGACATGTCGAAGCTTGTTTTTTCCGGCAAACCTTCGAAAGAATCGTACAGATAAAGTTTTTTGTCGGTCAATTTCAGTAGTCTCTGGAGAAACAGACTAGTTGTACCCTTATAACACCCGAGCTCTACCACGTCACCTGGTATCTTAGCCATTATTAGCCTCTCCAGAATCTCCAGAATAACTTGAAGTTTAGGTTTGTTGATTTGTTCGGAAATTATGGGAAATTTTTTAAGTAACTCTCGAGAATTCATTATTGATTGACGGAGTTAACCAATGATACCAACTCTGATGGTGTAATGTCGGCTTTTATAACGTAGCCGTCAGCTTCTTTCTCAATCGCTTTTTTAATTTCTTTTCTTTCTTCAATGTTGGTGGTGATTATGACCTTAGCTTTGAAACCTGGAGTTAGTTCTGGGTTTCTAAGTGTTTTGAGTATTTCAACTCCGTCCAAATTGGGCAGCATTAGATCAAGTAAAATAATATCGTATTCATTTGTCTGGGCCTTTTTTAGTGCCTCCGCACCATCAATAATTAATTCGGCCTGATAGCCTTCCTTTTCGAGTGCCCTGGCATAAAGCTCGCCAATCAAAAACTCATCTTCTATAATCAGAATTCTTTTGTTTTTTGAATCAGCCATAGTAATAATTTAGCATATTCGTTATTAAAACTATAATTTAACGTCGGTATAGTGAATGGTTTTTAATCCAGCCGTGAGCAGTCGTAACTATCTCTTCTGACGAAGTGTTTTTAATTTCCTTGTTTAACTTATCGAACGGCACCAACGTGAAATAAAAATTGGAGCCTTTTCCAATCTTACTGGTAACCCAAATATTGCCGTCATGAGCCGATATTATTGCCTTTGAAAGATACAAACCCAGGCCGGTGCCACCAATCTGCGCCCTGTTATTATGATCGCGGTAGTATTTCGTAAACAGATTAGACATAATATTTTCGTTTATGCCGACGCCGTAATCTTGAACGCATGTTTCAACGAGCCCTTCGCTGTTTAGGTATGTTTTAACGTTTATAGTCTTGGCTTGCCCGCTGTATTTAATGGCATTGTCGATTAGATTCGATATGACTTCGTATATGCTGATTCGATCTACGCCAACTTTCGGCAAGTCAGGTGCAACATCAAGAGTTATTTCAATGCCCCGTATTTTCGCCCTTAATCTCATAGCTTCAACCGAGTCAGAAATTATTTTTGGCCAATCTTCAGACTGTAAATTGAGTTCGAGCTGATCGTTGTCTATCCTGGCCACGTTTAAGATGTTGTTTACGAATGACGTCATTTGTTTTGCCGATGCATCCATTTTAGTTAAAAAGCTTTGAACTTGTTGGTTATCAATTTGTTCGTTGTTCAAATCCTCCTTTAGTGCCTCTACATATCCTCTGAGCAGAGTTAGCGGAGTTCTTAGTTCATGAACTCCCAAAGCCACGAAGCTTATTGCCTGATCATCCTGCATATATTGTTTGGTGTGGTCGAAAAGGATAATTAATGTCGTCTGGTTTTGGGGGTTATCCTTATTGTAATATGCTGCAAGATCGAACAATCTGACTGGATGATTGTCTCTGACCGCCAGTCTGACTCTTTCCCAGGATTTGATCGACGTAGCCGTATTTTGCTTACTGTCTTTTAGCCAGACATCGAATGTGTCTTCCGAGGGAAAGGACATGTCCATAATCATGTAGAAGTTTTTGTTAACTATGTCTGCGGTTTGCATTCCAATGTATTTTCCCAACGCCTCGTTGGCAAAAAGAACGTTTTCGTTATTGTCTAGAATAAGGAAAGGCACCGGTATGTTTTTGATGACAGTATTATTGTTTAGACCATTTGATTTTTGGTCTTGTTCTTTCGTCTTATCTTGCTGGATGGTAAAAAGTTGAATAATTTGATCGGCTAGATTGATGGTTAGATCTTTGGCGGTTTTTAATTTATTGAAATCAGGCTTTTCAACTGTCGAGTTTTGATTTAGATGAGCTATTGTTTGCCAGAGAAATTTTAGAGGTTGAATTAATTTTTTAACAACAGACCTTATGTATACCAAATTCAGCAATATAAAAATGAAGCTAAATGAATAAAAAATATATAAGCTATTAAATTTTGTGTGTTTGAGGGAATAATATAGCAGCCAAATTAAAGCTATGTCCAGCAGACTAATTATAGAAAATATTTTAAGCCATGATTTGACAGTGATTCTTTTTAATTCTTCCATATCAAAATTCTAATTGGGAGTGTAGGCCACTGAGTTGCTGTCCCCTATAGCCGTAATCCAGGTTTGTCCGGCGTTTAATTTAATCGGCTGGTTAGAGCTGTCGGTAAATAAGATCTGAGAATTATTGCTTGATTTTGACCATTGTCCGATTGTTACTCCCCCGTCTTGAAAAATGTAAGCCGTTCCGCTGCCGATAGTTTGATATGCCAGATGATAACCGTCGGCTTCTAAGTTCCATGGGACGACTATTGCGATAACAACTTTCGGAGAAATTTGAGTATTAGTGTTGGCGTCAATGTGCGGTGCTCCCCCCTCATCTCTAAGATATTCATTTGTGCTGGGGTTGTAGGTATATGTAACGTTGTAGTCGGAAGACGACAAAGTCAGATTAATTGTTTTAGCGGTCGGTATTTTAAGCGGACTGTCGGCTTTTCTTTGCCAAGAAGTAAATATCGATTTACCAAATCCGTCGCTGGCTTCCAGCTGATTTAGTCTGGCAATACTGGTATAAACGTTATGAGGAGCAGCTCGTGAAGAGATCCTCTGGTAGTAATTACCGTTATAGAATTGATTCAAATCTTTAACACTCCAGTTTTGGATGTCGGATAGGGCTTCGGGGCTGCCTCCAACATGGGAATAAGGAGCATCGAATCCTAGGTCCCAGGATATATAGTACGGTCTGGCGCTTCTAATTGGACCGACGGAGTTAGGCGAAGTATCCTGATACAGGGCAAGAAATCTGCTTATTCCGCCCTCGGCAAGAGCTTCAAAGACTACACCGGCCGATCCCAAACCGGATTGCGGTCTTGCGAACACGCTGTTCTCAATCATTACGCCCGTAACCGGTAAATTATTTAAACTGGGGTCCACCATTAAACCCGTTAAATTGGATGGTACTAGATTGGAAACCGGTTTTTTTGGAGTTGGCGCAACTACTTTTTGAACGGTTTTAGGAACAGCCTTTACTGTTTTTCTAGAAATTAAATAATAACCCGATAATCCACCGGCGATTAATATTAAAACGATAATAATTATGACTGGTTTTTTAGTGAAAAATTTCAAATACTTATTTTTAGATTTTGGTTTACTTTCGATTGCCGAATTTTCTGAAGAATTCTGATTGTCTTCTGGTTCGATGTCGCTAGCTTTAACCTTAATTTCAATTTTTTCACCGTTTTTTATTTCTTTTTCAGCAATTTTTTCAGGAGGTACAAATTCGGTTAATTTTCTTTCGTGATTGACGTATTTTGGAGCCGAATATTTATCATACCTAGACGGTTTTTTATCCATAAATTAAGTATAACAATATTAATTTATTAAGCTAGTGCTTGAAATAGGTGGTCGATTCTTTCCAGAGAAATTTCTTTTCCTAAAACTTCCATCGTTTCAGCTAGACCAGGACTTGATGGGGTTTCGGTAATTCCAATCCTAATTAAGCTAAAAAGTACCACCGGTTTTTGCCCGGTGCTTATTAGTAACTCATTAAGACTTTTTTGAATATCGTTTGAGTTAAATTCAGTTTTAGATAATTTGTCGATAGACTGGCTTAATAGTTTTTTTAGGTCTGCTGTCTCAAGTTTGGATAGTTGCTTGTGTTCTTTTATAAGGTTTAAATCCACCGGTAGTTCTTTAAAAAAGAAAAGGCTTAGATTTGTTAATTCTTTACCGAATTTAAGTCTGTCTTTGAAGGTTTCCAAAACCTTCAATTTGTATTCGCTACTGTAGCCCTTAGCTTCTTTTGGCCAAAATTTTTCAAATTTTTCGGCCAGTTGGTTTTCGGACAATTGCCTTATGTAGTGGCTGTTCATCCACTGTAATCGCTTTTCGTCAAAGATTGCTCCGCTTTTTTGAACCCGCTTAAGATCGAATTTTTCCGTTAATTCTTTGATAGTGAATAATTCTTGAGTGGTTCCATCGTTAAAACCCAGCGAAGCTAACAAGTTGATTATGGCTTCCGGTAAAAATCCTTCATCCAAGTATTCCAGGATGTCTTTAGCGCCGTCTCGTTTGCTCAGTTTCTTTTTGCCGTCAGCCGAAAGCACGGGAGGCAAGGTTGCCAGTTCGGGCCTTGGAAAATCAAAAGCCTCGTAAAGATTTAGAAATTTTGGAGTTGATGCTATGAACTCCTGTGATCGAATAACATGGGTAATCTTCATGAGGTAGTCGTCGACAATATGGGCAAAGTTATAGGTTGGATATCCGTCCGACTTCATGATAATGAAATCGTCGACCGCTTCTTCTCCGGCCGATAGACTTCCCATTACTTGGTCTTCCCAGGTGTAGGCTTTGGGGTCGGACAAGAATCTGAGGGGCTGGCCAATTTCCCACTTTTGGTACTTATCTGGCCGATAATTTCTAAACAAAAATGGTTTTTTATTGTTTTTTGAGTCGAGTCGAAATTTATCTACTTCAGCCGCACTGTAGGGATCGGCATAAGCCCTGCCTAATTCAATTAATTTTTCAGCGAATTTTTTATATATATCAAGTCTTTGACTTTGAAAGTATGGTCCATAATCACCCCCGACTTTGGGTCCCTCATCATAATTTATACCTAAGGCCTTAAGAGTTTTAATGATATGCTCGACTGACCCTTGAACCAATCTACTTTGGTCTGTATCCTCGATTCTTAAAATGAATTTACCGTCTTCTCTTTTTGCAATTAACCAGGCAAACAATGCAGTCCTGACCGAACCTAAATGCATATAGCCTGTTGGACTGGGCGCAAAGCGCGTTCTAGTTTCACTCATCGTAGAGATAATTATAATCTATACGGCCTTTTTTGGCATGCACAAATGTCTTATGTTGATAGAGCGAGTTTGGATATTTGGTTTAAGGATAAGGCTGAATTGTTTGTCAGTTTGAATAAAATGTTGCCTTTGATCCAAGTCGCATTTTTAAAATCTGAAGAGATGAAAATCTCGGTACTTGAATATTTTAAGTCGATATAATCGATATAGTGGCTTGAGACATAACTGTTCTTTAGTTGCTGGCTGTTCATTGATGTCGGTATTTCTGATATGGTGTAGTTCCTGCTATCGGTATTACTCCTATAAGTAGATGAGAAAAAACCGAGTCGGGATATTTGAGTGGACTGTGAAAAACCAGCCAAATTGTAGGTCGGCAATTGAGCTAGAAATCCAGTTGTTCGACTCAAGATGACGCTTTTAGAATTAGGAAGATTAGCTATCGTTAATACCCCCATTAAGACAACCAAGCCGGTCACTACGGCAACCGACATTTTTCGATTGAAACCGGAATAATTTGATTTAGGTGATTCTTCAGAGGGATTGTTACTTCGCTGATAGAAGTTTGCTCGGTCGATAGCCTTTTTAAATAACTCATCTTCATCTTCGTTAAAGTAACTATCCAGTGGTATAAAATTGTTTACCTGATATCCTCTTTGAGCCACTTTATCCGGTTCGCTGTTATTGGGATTAATAATTTTTTGAAATTTAGTAATCTGAGATGATTTTTTGATAGATTTGGCTTTTTTCAGTCGGTCGTCGACTGAATCTGCTTCAGTTAGCATCGGTTTCCCAGATGTTTTTTTAATCATTTTAACTAGCTTTATTTTAGAAGAACTGGGAATTTTAGTATTCTTCGAAATAGACGGCTTACTGACGCTGTCCCTTCTTAAAGTTTGACTGCGACTATGTTTATGTTGATGGAGGGTTTGGCTCGTATTAGTTTTTTTTACCATAGACAAATTGTCTTTTGCAGTTATGTTTTATACCCGTCTGACCTTATAATATATATTATAATTAATTATAGCAAAATATAGGTATATATGGATTATTTGGATCCACTGAAGAATCGTCGTAATAAAATTTTACTGATCGTAGGCTACTTTTTAATATCAATCATGATTGGTCTTACGACTGTAGTTCTCTATTATGTGACGGAAGGTTTTGGAGTTAACAATAGCGGCCAGGTTATTCAAAAAGGTTTGCTGTTTTTTTCCTCGCAGCCCAACCCGGCCAATATTTATATTAATAATGCTCTTTATTCCGCTCAGACAAACACGAGCTTCCTATTGCCTGCCGGCACCTATAATATTAAGATAACAAAAACCGGATATTCTCCTTGGCAAAGATCAATTATTGTCAATGGAGGAACTGTCGAGCATTTTGACTATCCTTTTCTGTTCCCTTCAAAATTATCAACTAAGAGGTTATCCAGCATAAATGGAATTCCAAGTTTCGACACTCAAAGCCTTGATAGAAGATGGCTGCTTGTCTCAGACGCAACTCAGTTCAATCAGTTCAATCTTTATGACCTTAACAATGTTACCTCGCCGCCAACAGTAGTTACAATACCGTCGACAATTTTATCACCTGCCACGACCAGCCAAAGCTGGCATTTAATACAGTGGTCCTCGGATAACAGACATGTTTTATTAAGACATGATTTTGATTCCAGTAGCGAATATATATTGGTAGACACCCAAAACCCGGCGGCCAGCATCAACCTAAATAAAACCTTCAACAATTTGTCGTTTAATCAATTATCGATGATTAATAATCAGTATAATCTTTACTATCTCTATGATTCGACTAACGATAACCTCTATTCAGTAGATATTGCATCTCCCCAAGTAGTAAACCAGACCCTATCAAATGTTCTGGCCTACAAGTCCTATTCAACCAACACCCTTTTGTATGTAGTCAGTGATGCGAGCAATAATAACAAGGTTCTAGTTGAGGAGCAGGTCGGCTCTAAAACCTACATTATAAAGTCGCTGTTGCCGGCAACTAAATACCTTTTAAATCTTACGACTTACAATTCCGTACCTTACGTTGTTATTGGCGATTCTAATACTGGAAAGATATATATCTACCAAGATCCGATAAGTCAGCTTAACAATAATCCTGATTCCGCTCCCGGCCCAATTCAGGTGTTATATATTAAAAATCCTAATTATCTAAGTTTTTCTTCAACGGCTCAGTTTGTTATGGCAGAAAATGCTAATACTTTCGCCGTCTATAATATTGAAAGCGGTTACGCATATAATTACACTGTTAATTTACCGATGGATTCTCCCCAAGTCAATGCAGAATGGATGGACGGAGACAGGTTGTCTTATGTATCTGGCGGAAAACTTGTAGTCTTTGATTACGATGATGCCAATATGAGGATTTTGTCGGCCGCTAATTCGAATTTGTTTGCATACTTTTCACCGGACTATTCTGAACTTTATTCGATAGTTTCTTCCGGAAATTCCTCCGATAGTTTTTTGACCCAAACTTCTATGATAGCCCAGTAGAGTCGTCTAACCCTTGAATCCGTAGAGCCATTTGATTGCTGCCAAGAAAAATATAATTAATATAATTATGCCGATGATTCGGTTTGTCAGTGAACTAAATACTCTGGAAAATAGGCTAGGACCATTCCCCGGTAAGGTTGTTGGGTTTTGAACGCTAGTTTGTATAGGACTTGGAGCACTATCGCCTGATGGATTTGGACTAATCTGTTCGCCGACAACCACTAATCGATTAATACTTGTTCCCGGGGGATCACAAGTAATAAGCGTGGCAGTGGCACTGTATCCCGGCACTGAACCGAGAACTGATACGTCGTTGGGTGGAACTATGCTGTGAGAAACGACTTTGTAGGCGTAGACCGTATTATTATAAGCTAAATAAAAAGTATCGCCGTTAACTAAAGTATGGAGCAAAACAAAAGCAAACTTATATTTACCGGGATTTAATATGTTATTGGATGAATGGCCGAAGAAAGCGCTGTTGCCGATTTGTCCGGGCATAACCGTTGAAGGATAATGAACCACACCGTTTTCCAGATTACTTTCGATGACTGACTCGTCATTGGTGGTGAGAGAATAAATTACCGGTATTTGGACATTAATTTTAGGTATTATAATTTCCGGGTTTGGTGTTGGTGCAATGTTTGAGCCGGTGAGTATTAAAGGTGTTGCCGAATCGGTAGTGCTGGGCTGTATAAACGGCGTGATGATAACTTGATTAAAGAATCCAAAAAGGAAAATAAAAATCGAGATAAATCCCACCGTCAAACCGAAAAAAAGAGATTTTAAATGATCTTTGAAATTTAACCTGGACGATTTTTTTGAATTTTCGGCCCTAGATAATATCTCGTTTTTTATGTTTACGGGAGGTAATACTCTTTCTTGGGATTTGGCGTAACTGTCTAATTTCCTTTGCCGGTTTTCCAGAATCTGATTTTTACTTTCAACCAAATTACTGGACTCGGTTTTGTTTTTCTGTTGCTCCTTCCGTTTACTAGTTGAATCATAAAATTCTTGCCAGACTTGGAATTTCTCTTGTTCCGGGAGCGATAAATAGTATTCGTGCCACTTGGTCTGAATTGCAGCCATATTGGTCTCTTCAGACAGTAGTTTTCTAATAAATTGTTGGTGGGGACTGCTGTTTGGCGAATACTCTACTATTTCCTCCTCTTCTATTACGGAAGGGTTGGTTTGGTAGATTCTTGAAACTTTTTGCCTGATTAATTCTATGGCTTGTAGTTTTTCGATTTCCGATGGGTTGTTTTGGAAGTTGTTTGCCATATGTAAAAATACTAGATTAGTAGTTATAATTATAGTACAATCATCTGTTGTAACATAATGTAAGCCGCGATGGTGGAATTGGTAGACACGCTGGACTCAAAATCCAGTGAGAGCAATCTTGTGACGGTTCAAGTCCGTCTCGCGGCACCATTAAATACTGTACGCGGCCGTAGTTAATCTTTCGTATTTTTTAGTACTGTCATAATTCAGCCAGACTGCCGTTTCAACAGCAATTTTTGTTTGCCACTTGTCGTCAAGATTCATTTTTTTGGTTAAGCTACACCGATTATCGGCAAAAACAAAAATGTAATTTTCTAAGCGCAGTATAATTTTTAAAGAGAATTCTTCAGAGAATTGGCTGATTACGTTTGCTATTTTTGACAAATCATCGCTTGATTTTACTGTTTGGTGATAGTTCAATGTTTTAAGTAATTTTTGAACCTGAGGAATATCGACAATAAGTGTAAATTTTTCCGGGTTAATTTTTAGTTGATTACCGTTAAGCAACTTCAAACTGTCGTTGCATAGAATCAAATTTTTAGCTTCAATCTGGTTGTTCAACTTTTCAAACAATAGATTCGTTTCGCTTGACTCTCCCAAATTCCCGACAATTATCGTCGAATCGTGTTGAGCACTCAGGTTAATTAGGTTCTCAAGATTAATCATCGAAAAGCTGCCGCTATTATTGATTTGTCCGTATGAGCCATCGCTTAAAAAACTGCCGGTAATTTTTTCCAAAGTTTTAGGCAGATAGAAAGTTAATCTTGAAAATAATAATTTTTGGGTGAATCCGAATGCATCGGAAACAAGGTTGAAACTTGAGCTGCTACCCCCAATTATCAGAAGACTGTTCGATTGAAATTTATTCTCCGGTTTATCCCACAGAATATCCGAAAAAAGAGGACTATTAGAATTTTGGATTTCCCAGTTGATAGTTTCCGTCATCGTATTCTAAATTATATATTACGTTTTTTCTTTCAACGATAATTTGCCAATGATGTTCCTTGGCGAAATTAAAAAGGTCTAAATTTGGGTTGAAGGCTATTGGATTTTGAACCAGCTTCAACATCTCGATATCACCGTCGGTATCGCCGACACCGATACTGTCGACGAAATCGGTATTATGCCTGGCTACCATCATATTAAGATAATCCGATTTGTTGTTGTGGGTCATAATGACATCCCGACCGTTGACGGATTTCCCTTCAAAAGTTAGTTTTGAGCCGGCAAAATCGTCGCATTTATAATAGTCGGCTATTTGCTTGACAAGTATTTCCATTGAGCCGGAAATCAAGAAAATAAGATATCCCCTGTTCTGTAGATTCCTTATTAAATTTACCGTGTAAGTATAAATTCTATCTTTATTTTTCTGAAATACTTCGGAAGTCAGATTTTTGTATATGCCGGCCGGAACGGAAGCCAATGATTTTTGCATGATTGGTACCAATGTTGCTTCGTAATCTTGGAACGAATATGACGCTTCCCGGCGTTGCCATTTCTCTCTGGCCGCTATGACTATTTTAGCGTCCGAATCTTTTATATAGCCTGTTTGGATCAAACTGTCGGCAAGCGAGTGATAGAGCTGCCATCTAATAATGGTGCCGTCAATGTCAAAAACCGCAAAAGGCCGCTTAGTTTTACTCCCCATAATTATTTATTATAAGTTAAAAAGAGCTTACAGTTGCAATTCAATTGATATTGGGCAATGGTCAGATCCCATAATGTCTTTCTCAATTGTCGCTGATATCAGGTTTTTTGAAAGTTTGTTGGAAACCAAAATGTAGTCAATTCTCCAGCCGACGTTCCTCTGTCTGGAATTGGCAAAGTGGCTCCACCAAGTATAATTACCGCCTTCTTGATTAAACTTTCTAAAGCTATCAACAAAACCTGAGGAAAGAATTCTTTTAAAACCTTCCCTTTCTTCATCGGTAAAGCCCTTTTTGCCCTTATTAGCTTTGGGATTTGCTAAATCAATTTCTTCATTTGCCACGTTGATGTCGCCCGTTATAATGACAGGTTTTTTTTGTTCTAGCTTTTTAACGTAATCGAGAAAAATCGGATCCCAGTAGTCATATTTAAACTTAAGTCTACTTAGATCGTCTTTAGCGTTCGGGGTGTAGACGCTCATCACATAAAATTTATCGTATTCGGCAACGGTGATTCTGCCCTCATCGTTGGCATTACCATAGGAATCTTCAAGCTTTGCAGCGTCTTTTATCAGCTTTAAATCAATATTATTAATAACTGACAATGGTTCGGTTTTAGAGAGAATTGCTGTACCGCTGTAGCCGGCTCTTTTCGCGGGATTAAAGAATTTGTAATAAGAGTGATCCAAGAAATCAATTTGGTTTTCATTGGCTTTTATTTCTTGCAAACAGATAATATCGGGCTTTATGGTTTCTACGAATTTATCCCACTTCCCGTCTCTGTTGGCCGATCGGATCCCGTTGATATTCCACGACGTTATTTTAATCATACTATCTATTAATGATAACAAATTATAAAAATTTATTGTTATTAATCGAAGATGTGTTTAAACTGAATTTAATGGTTGAAAAAAAATACCGCCGGGTTCTTCTAAAATTTTCTGGAGAACAATTATCGGGTGATTTTGATGGCGGTATTGATCCAAAAATTTGTACTTGGTTGGCCAATGAAATAAAGCCTGTCTTAAAACACGACGTCGAGATAATTATAATGGTCGGAGGTGGAAATTTTGCCAGGGGCCAAAGATTGGCCGGCAATGGAATAAAGAGGGTCACAGCCGATCACATAGGAATGCTTGGCACGCTTATGAACGCTTTGGCGATGACCGACATATTTGAGTCGGAGGGTATTCCAACGAGGTGCTTATCGAATATTTTTGCGACACAAGTCGCAGAACAATTTATTCATCGTTTGGCCAATAAACACTTAGAGAAAAAAAGAGTCATAATAGTTGCCGGAGGTATAGGTAGACCATATATAACTACCGATACGGCAGCTGTTTCTCTAGCGCTTGAGCTTGACTGTCAAATAGTTATGAAGGCTACCAAATTCGATGGTGTTTACGACAAAGACCCTGAGCGATATGCTGAAGCTCTAAAAATTAAAAAGTTAAGTCACAAGAAAGCTTTATCTAATAATAATATTAAAATCATGGATAAAGCCGCCATCGGCTTAGCGATGGACCACAATCTTCCGATTATTATTTTTGAAGCTATGAAAAAACAAAATATATTAAATACTGTAATGGGTAAGACCAGCGGCTCAATAATTGCTTAACTGGCGGAGAGAGAGGGATTCGAACCCTCGAGGGCTATTCACCCAACACGCTTTCCAAGCGTGCGCCATAGGCCACTAGGCGACCTCTCCAATAGTTAAATATTATAAACAATAGTTTTTATTTTCATAATTTTATTGCGAGAAATTGCAATAATATTTTATGCTATAAGATAATCTTATGTCTTTGATTAAGCTAGAAGGAATTAGTAAAATTTTTGGTTTTGGCGATGCCAGTTCATTAGCCCTTGATTCTATAAGTTTGACAATTGAAAAAGGAGAGTTTGTGGCAGTCATGGGACCGAGCGGTTCCGGTAAAAGTACTTTGATGAACATAATCGGTTTGCTCGATAAGCCTTCTCAAGGTTCGTATATGTTGGACAATAAATACGTTGCCAGACTTAAACCTAATCAGGCCGCAAAAATCAGGCGCGATACAATCGGTTTTGTTTTTCAGTCTTACAATCTTTTAAATAGGTTAAATATTATAAGTAATGTCAGTTTGCCGTTGGTTTACAAGGGAGTATCTTCCAGTCGAAGATTAAAACTGGCCAGCGATATTCTGGAGAGAGTTGGAATTTCTGAAAAAGAGTATTTCTACCCTAACCAGTTAAGTGGCGGACAACTTCAGAGCGCGGCAATAGCCAGGGCTTTAATCAACAATCCTAAACTAATAATAGCCGACGAGCCAACCGGAAATTTGGATAGCATATCTTCAATATTGATAATGGAGTTACTGACAGAAATTCATAGAGCCGGCAATACCATAATTTTTGTTACCCATAATCCGGAACTGACAAGATACGCTTCAAGAGTTGTTTACATGAAGGACGGTTCAATAGTTCAAGACGAGATTACTCCCTATGGCCAAATAGCCAAAACCGCTAAACAACTGTTAAAACCGTCATTGATTCGGACTGAAGAAGATAGTCTGGCCGGAGTCTCGGTATTGATGAAGACAATCGACAAAATTGATAGTCGGAAGAATAAGAAAGACAAACCGAAAAAAAACCGGAGAAGTAAGAAATGAAACCGTCGGCTATAACGAGTCATTTCAAATTGAGCCTGGATATTATATATAATACGCGGTGGCGAAATTTTTGGACTATTCTGGGAATAGTTATCGGCCTGTCTTCTGTGGTTACGATAATAGCTATCGGAAACGGGATTAAACAGCAGATTAATTATCAGTTAAATGGCTCATCGTCTCAAAATAAATTCATCATTCAGCCGGTAGCTATTAACCAGTCATACTCCGGCACTAATTTAATTAAAAGTCTGGAGAATATTTCGCCAACCAGCAGCTTGAGTTACCTAGATGTCGATGGGATACAGGGATTTAAAAACGTATCGAGCATTTCACCTTTTAGTATTCTTAAATCGAAAGTTAGCGGCTCAATAGCGTCCGACAGAAACGGTGTGGTAATTGGCAGCAATCAATTCTTACTTAACTATCTAAATATCTCCGTTAATTCGGGCTCATTCATTGATCAAACGGGCGATCCGACAAACAGTGCGGTTATCGGGCAGAATCTCGCTGAAAGACTGTTTGGTGAGATAAGTCCTCTTGGGGCGACAATCGATATTGGCGGAAATTCCTTTGTTGTTGAAGGTATATTGAACCCGGTCAATAACATTCCTTTTTCACAGATCGTTGATTTTAATAATTCTGTTTTTATAGATTACAACAACGCTCAAAAAATAACATCCAACAACGCTTATATTTACCAGGAATTCCTTACCATAAAGGATAATCAGAAACAAACCTTAAGTTCTCTTCAGTCTCACTTGAACGCCATCAACGGGAATCAGAGCAATACCTTTATTACCAATCTTTCTGAGATTTCCTATAACTCAAAAAATACCTTAAATCTACTGACAAAATTAATAAGCATAGTGGCATCTATTTCCCTGATTGTCGGTGGTGTTGGAATAATGAACGTTATGTTGGTGTCGGTTGCCGAAAGGACTCACGAAATTGGCATCAGGAAGGCTATAGGAGCTACTAACCGTCAAATCGTAACCCAATTTTTAGTCGAATCTTCAATACTGAGTTTTGTCGGCGGAATAATTGGAATTACACTTGCTTACGCCGTAGACCTTTTTATAGTTTTGTCTACAGCTATTAAACCTGTTATAACCTGGCAATTAGTTGTCATAGCCGGTTTTTCATCAATCGTAATCGGTTTAATCTTCGGTTCAATACCGGCAATTAAAGCTGCTAAGAAGCTGCCGATTGATGCTTTGCGATCGTCCTAAGGCAGCATCGAATAGATTGCTGCGATACCCGATATCGACATCAACACGGCCAAGATCCAACCAAATGAAGTGGCAATTTTCGAATTTTTAAATTGACCCATGACTTTTTTGTTGCTGGCAAGAAGAATAATTAAAATAATAATGACCGGCGCTACTATTCCGTTTAACACGGCTGAGTAAATCAGTGCTTTTATTGGGTTTAAACCGATAAAGTTGATTAGTATTCCAAGTATCATAGAGATAATGATAACTCCGTAGAAATCGGGAGCTTTATTAAGCTTTAGATTCAGTCCCTGATATTTTTTGCCGATTGTTTCACTGATGGCATAGGCACTTGAAGCTGCCATAATCGGTATTGCCAATAAACCAACCCCTATTATTCCAACGGCAAACAATAAATAAGTTGTATTGCCGGCAAATGGCTTGAGAGCCAATGCAGCTTGTGAGGCAGTTTTAATATCTGTAATTCCGTGGGTAAAAAGAACATTGGCAGCGGCTGTGATTATGAAAAACATTACTAGATTTGATAGGAACATCCCGACCCAAACGTCAATTCTCATTCTTTTTAATTTTGCCGGACCATTAACTTGCCTTAGTTTTATGTTTGTCTGTCCGTCTGAAATTTCCTCTTCTACCTCTTGGCCGGTTTGCCAAAAAAATAGATAGGGCGTAATGGTTGTACCGAGTATGGCGCAAATTAACAGTATCTCGTTTTTACTGAAATTAATATGTGGCAGCAAAGCATAGTGAATAAGAGTGTGATAATTTGGGTGCGTCAAGATAGCCGATACTATGTAGGCAAAAAGTATTAAGGCGAGATATTTCAGCAGCCTGGCGTATTTAATGTATGAGGTAAATATTTGAAGCAGCAATATTAAAACTCCAAGACCAACAATCAGATAGTAAAAATTTAATTTCGGGTATAGCAACTGCAAAGCATTAGCCATGGCGCCGATATCGGCTCCAATGTTAAAGGTATTGGCAATAAATAGTAAAAATGTCGAAAAGTATAGAACCTTTAAACTGAAATGGTGTCTGATATTGGCTGCCAGGCCCCTACCGGTTACTAAGCCGATTCGAGCGCACATTTCTTGTATGACTGCCATCAAGGGAAATGTAAAAGCCGCCAGCCAAATTAATCCAAATCCAAATTGCGCTCCGGTTTGTGAATAAGTGGCAATCCCCGACGGATCGTCATCTGACGCGCCGGTAGTTAGGCCGGGGCCTAGTAAAAACCAAAAGTCTTTAGCTTTTTTGACAGGTTTTGAATAATTTATAGGTATGGCTTTGGTTAATTTTTCGCCACCGACAATTCCTCTGTCTAACAATTCGGCCGGAGTTTCAATAACTCTTTCGATGACTTTTTTTCGTTTTTTCATTATCTGTTTAGTTTCTATTATTCTAATAATAGCAAATAAAATTGTTTTAAATTAATCAAATTTTTATTCAGCGCAACTACCGGTCGATACGGTAGAAGTACTTCTCTCTGCTCTAGTTAACTCATTGGCTACTTTGGGCGATGTTAGGGCATAGCCGACATGGGCATAGTTCGTCGATTGGGCAAAAATAACAGCTACGACTTGACCGCTAGAATTAATCATCGGACTGCCGGAGTTTCCCGGTATTACATTTGCATTTAATTCATATATCGATCTGGTAACAGTCTGACTGCCGTAAATATTTTGACCGGTTGCCTCGATTTGATTAATAATCGAAGCTGGAAGTGCCGTTAAACCACCTCCGCCCGGATAGCCTAAAATTACTCCCTGAGTGCCGTTATTGTAGATTTGATTAGAGATTGGTATTGGACTTTGTGATAAATTATCTACTCTTAGAATTGCCAAATCTAAGTTTGGATCAAAAAACACTGCTCTTGCCTCGTAGTTTCTGCCAAACAGAGTGGTAATGTAAGGTTTGTTAATACCGGCAACGACGTGAGCATTAGTCATTATTAGGTCGGGAGCGGCTATAAAGCCTGTTCCTTCTACTATGCCACCACATCCTTGACCGACAATTTTAACGACTGAATTTTCATCCTGATTTATGATTGTTTGGAATTGACTGAGTTGCGGCAGTTTTGCAGTTTGGTTGATAGCCGGTTCGCCGTTAATGAATACTTGAGGGAACCCGTTGGGGTCGATTATTTTACCTAGGTCACTTAGGATAATCGGAGCCGGAGGTAGTTTGGAGTTAAGATAAGTGATTATTTTAGACTGATTAATATAAGACTGGATTTGTGGAACGCGTAAGCTGTTTACCAGAGAGGCAATCAGCCAAATTCCCAGTACTAATGTAATCACGGAGATTATTGACCCGAGCCCACTGTCCAGCAGGTTGATCTTTATCTTTACAAGCTTATTCTTTATGATTATTCCGACATATTCCATGATTGTTACCAGAATCATTGCTACGCCAAGAGTAGTTATCAGTCCGATAATTGACTTAGAATTGGCGGTATGACCCCAGACAACAGTGTATTTTTCTATCTTAGCTCCCAGAAATAATCCGCCAAAAAAACCTATTGTCGACAGAAACTGTCTGACGAAACCGATACTATATCCTCTAAAAATACTAATTATTATTGCCAGGACGATAATAAAATCAATCATTATGGTCCAATGTCTTCGCTACCGTTAGCGTATATTGTTAAATCATTTTGGTTTGATGACCAAAAATCCATGATTGGCTGAAGCACATTCCAGGTGTCAATTACTTCTTCTGAAGTTGCAAAAAGAGTATTGTCTTCCCTGAGAGCATCAATTATGACTTTTTCATATGACTCTTGGATATTGTAGTTTTCAAAACTCTGTTTGTAACTGAAATCCATTGTAACGACTTCGGTCTTCCTATCGAGTCCCGGTTTCTTAACGGTTAAGCAGATATCAATGCCTTCGTTTGGTTGAATTCGGAAAGTCAGCTCATTAACTGCTTCTTCGTGGGAAGCTGAAAAATCAATTATGATCTCAGTTCTTTTCTCTTTCATCCCTTTTCCGGTCGATAATGTTATCGGTACTCCTTTCCAAATGCTGTTTTCGATTTCGATAGTGATTGAGGCATAAGTTTCTACCATTGAGTCAGGATTTTGAACTTCGTCTCTGTATGAAGCGTACTGACCCCTAACAACATTCTTGGAAACTTCGTCAAAGTCCTTAAAAGATTTTATGTTAGACAGTATGTCGTGACGGGCCAGATGGATGGCGTCTTTATTAGACAAATCCTTTGGAAGGGTCATAGTCGTTAGGGCCATTAATTGAAGCAAGTGACTTTGAATCAGATCTCGTAACGCACCGATGCTTTCATAGAATTTGGATCTTCCCTCTATACCTATGCTTTCCAGGGCTAAAATTTTAATTCCTTTTATATGCTGGTTGTTCCAGGCGGTTTGAAAAAGCGGATTAAATCTTCTAAAGGTTAAAATATTTTGAGCGGTGTCTTTAGCTAGGTAGTGATCTATTCGATAAATTTGATCCTCTTCGAAGTATGTCTTAGTATCTTCAATTAATTTTTTGGCACTGGGCAAATCGTATCCGAAAGGTTTTTC
>JAKBGO010000034.1 GCA_021833065.1 bacterium | reverse complement strand
AGCTAAGCTACGGGTGCATAATGCGTCATTAACTAATTCTAACCTATTATATAAGATATACTTATATAAATGGAGAGGTCGCATAGTTGGTCTAGTGCGCTACACTCGAAATGTAGTATGGGAGAAATCCCATCGAGGGTTCGAATCCCTCCCTCTCCGCCATAACAAAGCGTTATTTATTCTGGGAAGATCTCTCGTTTAACTTTAGAAAATTCTGAGACGGTGACACCGGTTTTGTATCGGGATTTTTTGGTGTCTTATTCTTTCTGTTTTTATGTAGTGATTTTATGATAAATATAACGATTACCAGCAGTGCAAAAATAATTACATAACCGATTAGAAAATTATTTAATCCTCGTTTGAAATCAATCAAAAAATAGTTAATCATTTTAATTATCAAATCCGAATTCGAATTATTGGCAATCACTGAAATTTTTTGCACCGAATTAAAAATAGGATTAATCAATAGTCTCAGAACAATCAATATGATTGTTGCGGCAATGACAGATTTAAAGATAAATTTAATTAGTCTGAATCCAAGTCCCAAGATAATCGCCGACAAAAGGATAACAGCTATGATTGCCACCAATGTATATACCGGGGTTTTCATTAAAGTCTGGAACCTACTAGGTAGATATGAGTACTGTTCATAGTAGGGGGTACTGTTGCTTGACCCACTCAAATAAGAAACGAGGTTGTCTTGATTGACGGTTTGATAATTTGAAAAAACCGAATTGGAATTCAATGCAGTTGTCAGATTGGCCTGGCACTCGGATAGTGTCGACAGTCTATAGGCGACTAACTGATTGCAAACCGCAAGAGATGTTTGAGAATTCACTAAATTATTAACTAGTCCGTTTTTAACAACCGCAAGATCAATTAAAAAGTCAGGCTTACTCGTCTGTCCTTTAAGCCAGCTGTAGTTCGCATCCACCACATTATCGACATTTTGATAGAAGTAAGACTCAGAAACCGAACTCTTTAGAGCGATATTAATTTCTGAATTAGAAATATCTGGTTTAATCTGAAAATTAATAGAGGTAACCGCTTTTTCTAGTTGAAGGCTTAGGTTATTTATTACCACGCTGTAAAGATCGGCTTGCTTAAACCAGGTTTTAAGTTTATTAGGAGAGCCGAGATCAGACTTAATGAGAAAAGAAAAAGGTAGAACTACTAGACATATCGTCAACAGTGCTCCAAATACTATGGAATAAATCTTCCTGACAATTGGCATTTCTTTTCCTTATTTCCCCTCGCGCATTATAGTATCTGTAGTTTATAATAGGACTAAACTATGGAAAACAAAACTATTTTCGACCTAATCATGGAAGGTAGTATACCCAGCTTTAAAATTTATGAAGATGAAAAGGTGCTGGTAATACTCGATATAAACCCTATCAACGCTGGCCATAGTCTGGTGATTCCGAAAACTAAATCCATAAATTTTACAGACTTGGATGACGATTCCTACACTCACGCTATGAAAGTGGTCAGATTGGTATCAGAAAAATTGGTCGAGGTTTATAAACCCCCGAAAATCGGGGTTATCATCGAAGGATTTGAGGTTCCCAGAACCCATATCCACGTCTTCCCTGCTTATCAGCCTTCTGATTTTAGAAAAAAACCCGAGGATAAATTAAAGTTGAGTGACGAAGAAATGTCAGAAATAGCAAATAAGCTGAGGGTTAACTGATGACATCATTTTTTATATCGATAATCCTGGCAGTGGCAGCTGTCTCGTTTGCATATAACAAAATAACGACCAGACGCGGAATAATCGGCAAACAAATGTACCAACTACTTGCAGTCTCATTTGTGATTGTCTTAATTATTAGCTACACCTTGCTGCATTTCGCTCTAGGCTTAAAATAAATTCAGTAATTTATCTGTTTAATTAACTGTCGAAAACTGGTATTATATGGCTATGAGTGGTGGAACTTCTATTTCCAGTGAGAAATTACTGGGCAAAAAACTGCAAAAAGCCAGACAAAATGCCGGATTAACCCAACAGGAGTTGTGTGCCAAAGCAAACCTCAGTTACTCGACACTAGCCAAAATTGAAAGAGGCGCGATCAGAGCCCCGTCGATTTTTACAATTGAATCGATTGCCGATGTTTTAAGACTTAGTTTAGATGAACTGATTGGTAGAAAAGCACCCAATTCAGTTACCTACAAAACGGCCAAAAACGGCGTAGAATTCATATACTTTGACTTAAATGGTTGCTTGGTTCGTTTCGCGGAAAGAGCGTTCTCTCTTATAGCTAAAGACTTTGCCACCTCTACCGATATAATCGAATCGGTTTTGTGGCGATACAACGACGACGTCAATAAAAACATACTTTCTTTAGATGATTTTAATCGGATATTGGCTAGTACCCTGGGAATTGAAAAGATTGACTGGGCGGAATACTACCTTAAAGCAGTTGAACCGGTTACCTCATTAATTAATCTTCTAGAGTGGGCCGTCGAGAATTTTCATGTCGGATTAATGACAAACAGCATGCCGGGTGTCGTCAATTCAATGTTTGAGAGAGGTATCTTACCAAAACTAAATTATGATGCCATCATCGATTCTTCAGTTACAGGTCACGTTAAACCTGAAGCCGAAAGTTATAAAATAGCGACCGAAAAGAGCAATACAAACCCTGAGAAAATTTTATTAATTGATGACACTAAGGCTAACTTAATCGCTGCCGAAAAATTCAAATGGAAAACGATGTGGTTCGATTATGCTAGACCTGAGGAATCAACAGACGACATCAGGTCTAATATCGAACCCTTGGACTAAGAATTAAATCTCTCTTTTTCTTGCTTTAAACTGGATAACTTCCTGGTTTCTTCTTCTAAATTAACCTTGGTCTGTTCGATTAACTGCTTAGGTGCTTTAGATAAATAGTCTTGATTGGCCAATCTCTTCTCAAGCAAACCAATTGAATTTTCCGTTTGAGTAATCCTATCTTCTAGTTTTGACAGGTATTTGGTAATAGTATTCTTATCAATATCCAGCCAGCAGGTGAACTTGGTTGATGTAAGATAAAAGCCATTACCGTCACTGACTTCGACAACGTCTTCGAGAAAAGCGAGGCGCTTAATGATAGCGGCGTTCTGAGAAATCACAGGGTTGGGTTTATGATACAGTATCAGGCCATTTGCATCTGTTTTCGTTACGATATCACGAGATTCCGTTATGATACTTTTTATTTCTGTAAAGTTAGCTTGTTTTGACGAATCCGGATTCGGCAAACTATTGTAGACTTCGGCCGCCAACAACTGATCGCTGTCAATTTCAAGGGTCTGCCAAATTGCTTCACTTACAAACGGCGCGAATGGGTGAACTAGCCTTAAAATCGATTTAAAAGTCTCCAGTAAAACCGCTTTATTCATGTACTGTTTAGAAAACTCAACATACCAGTCGGCATAATCATTCCAGAATAATTTATAGAGAATATCGAAAGCTTCCCAGAAATTATAACCGTCGAGCAACTTACTAATCTCCCGCTGTGCTTTGTTGATTTTACCTACAATGTAATGATCGGCATCGGACTGAAGCGAAATGGCACTTCCCTGCTCCGAAGAATTCAAATTAGTCTCTATGAATCTTGCCACATTCCAAAGTTTATTGCAGAAATTTCGACCGGACACGACTTTGTCGTTTGAAAAAATTTGATCATTCCCAGGACTTACGCCGGTAATTAAAGCAATCCTTAGAGCATCGGCACCGTATTGGTTAATCACATCGATTGGGTTAATGATTGATTCCGGTCTCGATTTACTCATCTTCTGACCATCAGCAGTTCGAACCAGCCCGTGAAGATAAACCTGCTTAAACGGCACTTCTCCGGTCATAAAGGTAGTTGAAAGTATCATTCTGGCAACCCAAAAGAAAATAATATCCCAACCAGTCTCGAGGACACTAGTCGGATGGTAGGTATTAAAATCGATACTTTGTTTTAATAGATCTTCGAAGCTAAGGTCTAGATTTGACGATATAGCCGGGTCTATTAAAGTCGAGAAAGTCCACAGAGAAGAACTAAACCAGGTATCGAGAGTGTCTGGATCTTGTTCCCAGTCGTGAAATCCTTCACTTTGATCTGTTGGAGGAGTTAATCCACAATAAATCTCTTCTTGGCCATCGGTGTCTTGTCGATACCAAACAGGTATTCTATGCCCCCACCAGATTTGCCTGGAAATACACCAATCTTTCAAATTATTAATCCAATTGAAGTAGGTTTTTTCAAAACGAGACGGAATTATTTCAATATCTTTCTCTTTAATTACATCTGTTAATATCTGTTTGAAAGAGCGCTGACTTCCCTTCCAATCAATCACCGGTTTGTTTACGTCAATGAACCATTGCAGTTTAATTTGTGGCTCTATAATACCACCGCCCCTGGAATTGACCGCCAAATTGTGCTCGTAATCTTCTTCTATTTTTATAACTAAGTTTTTCGTTGATAATTTTTCAACTATTTTCGGACGAGCTTCCCTGATATCCATGCCAGCAAACTCACCACAGCTGTCTAGGAGCTTCGCGTGAAAATCAATTATTTGCTCAAAATCCAGACCATGACGCATGGCAATTTCAAAATCTACCTCACTGTGCCACGGTGTAATCGTCATTACCCCTGTACCCATCTCAGGATCAATCGCTTCGTCTTTTATGACCGTTGCTTGAACTGGTCCATTAATCCATTCGGCGGTAAATGTATCACCTTCCTGATACTGGCTGTACCTCTGATCATTTGGATGCATAACCACATACTTATCGCCAAATTTAGTTTCCGGTCTGGTTGTGGCAATTTCAAAAGGACCGAACTTCAGATAGTACATCTTAGTTTTTTCAACTTTATACTCTACTTCGTCATCAGATACCGTAGTTTCCAAA
>JAKBGO010000033.1 GCA_021833065.1 bacterium | reverse complement strand
ACTATTCAGTGACTGGTACATGGTTTTGGCCTGATTCTGTTGTTGAGTGATTGTTGCATTCATGGAATTCAGGGTACTATCATACGAAGCCAGTTGGTTTTTCTTATTGAGAAATACCTGCTGATAAGCCTGCTCATAAGCGACGACTTGTAATCTGTTATAGAAATACTTTTTATAAAATGTCTCAAGTTGAGGAGTAAGCTTTTGGCATTCTGTAGGAAAAGTTGAATTCATTTCATCATAAACAGATCCCGGTTCTGTTTTCATGTAGATTGCAACTTCATCTCTGATTCTTTGATCCGTTAAGTCATGAAGATAAAAGTTAAGTAATAAACTATCAAGGGTCTTTTTTTGAGAAGATGATAAGCGAGAATAAACTCCGTGTAGCATTTCATGAGCCGCCGTGACCTGCATAATTCCGTTCAATGTAGGATCAGAAACATTTAAGATATAAATTCCGTTTTCGTTTGGATAATAACAACCAAGTATTATCTCTTCTGCGGGGTGAAAGTTAGGACATTCTTTAGAAAAATTTACTTTTGTTAAAAATGTCGGATGATTAATATAGAATATCTCTCTGGAAATGGGGGTCATCGTGTCCTGAGTTGCTAATTGATTGACCAGACTTGGCACTTTGTAACGGGCAAGAACTATTCTGTCATAAATACTGAAGCGATTGTAATAAATTAAATAGCCGATTAGTAGAATAACGACAATCGGAACATACAGTTTAAAGCCTTTTTTAAGACTCATATAGGGTTATTCTAAATCAAAAGGTTATTTAGATACAGTAGATTCATTCAGGATCTTGTAGTCGAGCTGGCCATTTTTTGAAGAAACTGACACAATATCGCCACTTGAGAGCTTATTGGACAACAAGTTTGTCGATATATAATCTTCGATGGTGTCTTGAATCAATCGTCGAAGCGGTCGAACGCCATTTTTGGCATCATAACCCTCTCTTAATAGATAGTTTTTAGCACTATCGGTAAGAACTATTCCAAGCCCAAACTTAATCATTCTTTGTTTAAGTTCATCAATCTGGAGATCAATAATTTTTTTGACATCAATCTTGGTAAGTGCCCTGAATACTACAACCTTATCAATTCGATTTAACATTTCAGGTCTAAGAAGCCTATTTAACTCCTCCATGACATTTGCCTTATTAGCTTTATGGATTTCATCTAAATCATCAAGTTGAGATTTTTCAGAAACTCCGAATCCATAAACTGCTTCTTTTTGTAATTTTTCAGCACCAAGATTGGACGTCATAATTATTATAGTATTTGTAAAGTCTATCTTTTTACCTTTGGCATCACTCAGATAACCGTCTTCTAAAATTTGAAGCATCATATTAAATACATCAGGATGAGCTTTTTCAATTTCATCAAACAAAACTAAGCTGTAGGGCTGTCGTCTGATTTTATCGGTCAATTGACCACCCTGATCATAGCCGACATAGCCGGCTGGGGCGCCGACAAGTCTTGAAACCGTATGATGTTCACCGAATTCACTCATATCAATTTTGATAAGTGCTGATTCTGATCCATAAAACTCTTTAGCTAAAACTCTGGCCAGCTCAGTCTTGCCAACACCAGTGGGACCAAGGAAGATAAATGAACCAATTGGTCTTTTTTCGCTAGACACACCAGATCTATTACGTCTTATCGCAGAAGCGACAACCTTAGTAGCCTCGTCTTGACCGATAACTTGTTTACCTAAGACTTTTTCCAGCTGTAGCAGGTACGAAGCTTCTGAAGCAATTACTTTTTTTAGCGGAATTCCAGTCATTCTTGAAACAACATCTGATAAATCTTCAACACTGAGATTTAATCGACGTTTATTTTTTTGGGCTTTTTCTAATTTTGACAGTTGAGAAGTAATCTGTGAGGCCTTAGTCTTGTACTGAGCAGCCTTTTCATAATCTTCGGAGTCAACAGCGTCCTCGATTCTAGCATTTAATAATTTTAATTCTTTTTGTAAATTCCTTACTTCTGGACTAGTTTTTACTTTAGATACTTTTAAATGAGCAGCTGCTTCATCGATTAAATCAATTGCTTTATCGGGCATATAGCGATCATGTATATATCTGGACGATAAGCGAACAGCATCTTCTAATACGTCATCGCTAATAGTAATGCCGTGATATGTCTCGTAGTGTTTTTTCAAACCCTTAAGAATAGCTAAAGTTTCTGTGGCGGTTGTTTCTTGAACTTGAATGGGCTGCAATCTCCTCTCTAGGGCTGCGTCCTTTTCAATGTATTTGGTATACTCAGAGGTTGTTGTCGCACCAATTAGATGTATCGCACCTCTTGCTAGCGCTGGCTTCAATATATTTCCGGCATCCATTGACCCCTCGGCCGATCCGGCACCAACTATTAAGTGAAGTTCGTCGATGAAAAGAATGGTTCTTTTATCCTTTTCAAGCTCTTGCATTACCTTTTTAAGTCTTTCTTCAAATTCTCCGCGATATTTTGTTCCGGCAACCATGGCAGCCAAATCTAGTGTAATAATTTTTTTATCAAGTAGACTATCCGGAACATCTTCCGCAACGATTCTTTGAGCTAAGCCTTCTACAATCGCCGTTTTACCCACACCGGGTTCTCCGATTAAAACAGGGTTGTTTTTGGTTCGGCGATTTAAGATAGTGATGAGTCGACTAATTTGATTGTCGCGGCCGACTACTGGATCCAACTTATGGCGTTTTGCCATCATGGTAAGGTCTGTACCAAACGATTCAAGTGCAGATTTTTGGTAATTTTTTGACGTTCTTTTGGACCCAACTCTGTAATCGCGGCTGTCTTCTTCATACTGTTGACGATTTAACAGATTAGTAAGCTCGCTGAGTACTGCCGAAACATCAGCGTCGATATGCTTTAATAATTCGGTTGCTTTAGAATTTTTCTGATTTAAAATCGAAAATATTATGTGCTCAGTACCACAAAACTCTTGATTAAATTCTTGTGATACATCATAGGCCATCTTTAGAGTAAGCTTAGCTGTCTCTGAAAAACCTTTCATTGGTTCGTTGAGTCCAATGTTTTTAGGCTGCACCTTCATTGCAAGTCTAGTTTTTTCGAATGTTATACCGGCTTTATCAAAAATTTTTGCAGCTATTGACTCTTTTTGTGCCAATACCCCAAGTAATAAATGCTCTGTACCGACATATGAACTTCCTAAACTTCTGGCAATCAGTTCAGCTTGTCGTAATGAAGCAATTGCATTATTGGTTAAATGATTTAAAAATTCTCTAAAGTCAGGGTCATTATTTGGAAACATAATCTCTTTCTTATTATATCTTTTTAGGCCTACTATTAGTATCAACGCCTATCAATAATAATAAGAAATTAGCACTCCCATGTCAAGAGTGCTAATTAAACTACTCGCCGTGTTCTTCAATGGCTTCCAGCAAATTGTTTTCTAGATCACTTTTCTTTTTAAGTTTACCTGATTTTACTGTTTCCACCTTCAGGCCAGGAATGTCGTCAGAATTTTCAGGCTCGGCAACCATAGGTTCACTCTTATTTGTCTCAGCCTTAATGTCGATTTCAAATCCGGTTAACTTTGATGCCAAACGAACATTTTGCCCGCTCTTACCAATGGCAATACTTTGTTGATCCTCATCAACCATCACCACTGCCCTCGAAGGTTCGCCTTCAAACAGGACATCATTGACCTTTGTTGGACTTAAAGCATTAATAATAAACTGCTTAGGATCTTTGTCAAAAATTATGATATCAATTTTTTCCTGGTCGCCGATTTCCGACATAACAGCGTTTACTCTTGTGCCGTGTCCTCCGACAAATGTGCCGACCGGATCAACTCCCTTTATGGCAGAAGATACAGCTAATTTTGTGCGAACACCGGGTTCACGAGCTATAGCCTCAATTTTTACTGCTCCACTTTCCATTTCAGGAACCTCATTTCTAAATAGCAGTTCGACGAATTCAGCACATCCCCTAGAAAGAAGTAATTGGGGTCCTCTGAAGCCTTTTTCAACATCTTTAAGATAGACCTTAAGTCTTTGTCCGGGATAATAGTGCTCATTTGGAATCTGTTCTGTTTTAGGCATAATACCTTGAATACGGCCCAAATCGATTCTTACTAAATTATTTTCAACTCTAGCGACATTAGCATTGATGATAGTCCCAATTTTATCCTCAAACTCTTCTAAAATTAGATCTCTTTCTGTCTCACGTAATTTCTGGACCATTACCTGTTTTGCCGTCTGAGCAGCGACTCGCCCAAAAGTTTCAACTTTTTCGTGAATCTCTATTTCGTCACCGGACTGAATATCTTTTTTCATAACCGACGCATCTTTAACGGAAATTTCAAAGGCAGGGTTTTCAACCTTTTCGACTACTGATTTAGTAACATAGATATCGACGTCACCTGTATTTATGTTAATATTGGCTCTAACCTCTTGCTCACGATCTCCAAAATCTCTTTTATAAGCAGCAATAAGGGACTGCTCAACAATTGATTTAACAACATCTTCCGGCAAATTTTTTTCTTCAGCAATTGTTCTTATGGCAAGTGCCAGCTGTTTAATATCTAAATCCATACACACTCCTAACAGTTTAATTAAAAAAACCGACCTTTCGGCCGGATTTCACTATATATATATTAGCTTATAGCAGGCTTATAAGTCAATTATTTAAATAGACTACAGCCTTTTATCTTTGGTAAACTATTTAAATGTCAAAGCTCAGAAGATTAATTACTCAGTTCAAACCTAATCGTTATGATATTGAAATTGATATTAATAAATCTGATTTAACTTTCCAGGGAAGAATAGTCATAAATGGTTTCAAGGTTGGAAAACCCTCCCAAAGAATAACTCTCCATCAAAAAGATCTAAAAATATTATCGGCTGAAGTAATCCATGTCAGCAAGGACAACCAAACAACCATGGAAATTAAAAGAATAAA
>JAKBGO010000032.1 GCA_021833065.1 bacterium | reverse complement strand
CTGGGCTCAGAATATAATCTCTTCTGCTGGTAGTGGTAGTTTGGTTTTAAACGCTGCAAAGTTGCTTGGCAAGAAAAACGGCGATAATCCACATTTCTGGTACAATCCTGACTATGTAAATAGAATGGTCTTGCAAATGAAGAACGATTTGATCGAACTAGACCCATCAAAATCGGATTATTTCACAAACAATTACAATGATCTTGTCGCCAAACTCAAGGTGTATCAAACTAATTTGGCCGAGATTAAGAAAGATTTTGGTGGTGTTCAGGTTGCTTCTACTGAGGATATTTTTGTTTACATGGCCGCTGCCAGTGGACTTAATTTAGTGTCACCCCCAGAATTCATGCAAGCGGTGGCTAACGGCAACGACCCCTCTGCCAGCAGTATTGTTACATTCCAAAATCAAATAAAATCTCATCAAGTCCGTTTATTAATTTTTAATTCTCAAACAGTTAATCCAATAACCGATTCTATGAAATTGTTGGCAGAGAAAAATAATATTCCGACTGTCGCTATTACCGAAACTATTCAACCGCCAAACCAAACATTTGAAAATTGGATGAATCAGGAGATACTAGATATAAGAGCAAAATTATGAATCAAGACATTGTTATTTCGGCAAAAAAATTAATATCTGGTTATAAAGATAAAATCGTTTGGGAAGATGCCAGTTTTGAAGTAAAATCCGGTGAATTCATTGTTTTGCTTGGTCCCAATGGAGCCGGCAAGACCACCTTATTCAAGTTAATCCTCGGCCTAATAAAACCTCTTGGTGGCGAAATTGAAGTTTTCGGTAAGGTACCCTCCAAAGGAAACTCCTTAATCAGTTATTTTCCACAAAAAAGACTGATAGATAATGATTTCAGACTTAATTGTATTGAGTACGTAAAACTGGTTTTATCGGGTGATAAGTTGGGATTTAGTTTTGGTAAAAAAGCCAAGGAGGAAGAAAAAGCGGCTATTAAGGCGTTGAAAATGGTTGATGGACTTAAATTTGCCAATAAACCATTATCACAGCTGTCTGGCGGAGAACAGCAAAAAATATTTTTAGCCCAAGCCCTAGTTCAGGATCCTAAGATTCTACTGCTTGACGAACCGTTGGCTAATTTGGATCTTAAAAGAGAGGTGGAACTAATTGAGCTAATCAAATCCGTTTCGAAAAAAAACAATATAACGGTCATCCTGATAGCTCACGATATAAATCCACTATTACCGGTAATTGACCGGATTATATATATAGCCAATAAACAGGTTGCTTCCGGGTTACCATCAGAAATCATTACTTCAAAAAAACTGACTGAACTTTACGGTTCAAATGTGGAGGTTTTAAAGAGTAAATCCGGCAGATTAGCAGTTCTTGGTATGGAAGGGGGAGTAAATCATGAACATTGAGCTGCTAGCCAGTTTTAGTTTCAATATAATCTCTGATCTTAAAGAAATGTTTCTTTATCAATTTATGAGAAATGCTTTCGAAGCAGGTACTATAATAGCTATTGTCGCCGGTCTGGTGGGTTATTTTGTTGTGCTCAGAAGGTTGTCCTTTGCCGGACATGCTCTTTCCCATATTGGGTTTGCCGGTGCCGCCGGTGCCGCGCTTCTTAATTTTAATCCCTTGGCAGGATTGATTAGCTTCACAATATCGGGTGGATTTTTTATGGCTTTGCTCGGGAAAAAGGCTGTCAGTCGGGATGTTCAAATCGGTATCGTACTTGCCTTTATGTTGGGTCTGGGAGTTTTGTTTATTAATCTGTATAAAGGCTATGCGACCGAAGCTTATTCGTTGCTTTTTGGTCAAATACTGGGTATTAGTTTTGCAAGTGTTAAGATTACTTTCTGGGTAAGTTTGTTTATTATAGTGCTGCTTGCCATCTATTTTAGACAACTTCTGTTTACCACTCTCGATGAAGAAGTTGCCGAGGCTAAAGGCGTATCTCTTTTAAAACTGAATTTAATCATGATGTTTTTAATTGCAATCGCTGTTTCGATTGCCGTACAAATTGTCGGGGTTCTACTAATATTCTCTTTACTGATAACGCCGCCGGCCATTGCCCAGCGGTTAACCAATTCGCCGGTTAAAGGTATGTTCTTGGCATCAATCATTGGGCTGCTGGCGACCTGGCTTGGCTTATTTATAGGTTATTATTCACCTTATCCGGTCAGTTTCTTTATAACTTCTATAGTTTTTGTACTTTATTTACTGGTTAGAATTTATCAAAAATACTTTTGACCTTTATTTAAGCAAGCTTAACAACTATACTAAAATAAAAGAATAAACATTAAATAAAAGGGTGGCTGATGTTTGTCAAAAAAACTATTGAGGACATTGATTTAGACAGTAAAACGGTACTTCTTAGAGCCGATTACAATGTGCCACTTGACGGTGAAAAAATTGCTGATGACTATAGAATTAAACAATCGCTTGATACGATTAATTATTTGTTAGCGCGAAACGTTAAGCTTATAATTTGTTCTCACTTGGGTAGGCCTGATGGCAAAAAAAACTTGGCTTTCAGTTTGTTCCCAGTTGCCAAAAGGCTCAAGGAATTGTTAAAAAAAGATGTTGAATTTGCGCCTGATTGTATTGGCGAAGAAGTCAAAAAAGCCGTCGATAAGCTTGGTCACGGTCAAGTGTTGTTATTGGAAAATCTTCGCTTTCACGCTGAAGAGGAACAGAACTCAGAAGATTTCGCCAAACAACTAGCTGAACTTGCAGACATTTTTGTTCAGGATGGTTTTGGAGTCGTTCATCGAGCACACGCTTCAACTGAAGCGATAACTCATTTTCTACCGAGCGTCGCCGGCTTTTTACTGAAAAAAGAAGTTGATACCATAACCGATGTAATGTTAAATCCGAACCGACCTTTAATGTCGGTAATCGGCGGAGCCAAAATAGCCGATAAAATAGATTTGATCCATAGATTTATTGAAATAGCCGATTATGTAGTAATCGGCGGAGCCATGGCAAATACCTTTTTAATGAGTCGAGGCTTCAATGTCGGGTCAAGTCTTTATGATCAATCAGAGTTGCCGATTGCTCGGGATATAATCCGAAAGGCTGCCGCACAAGCAAAAAAAAGAAAGTTCTCGTTTATTTTACCGTTTGATGTCGTTGTGTCTAAAAAGATTGATTCTGCGTCACCGCTTAGAATTGTCGATATATTGGCTCACAGTTTATCGGAAATTGAGAGCTACCCGAAAAGACCGAATAAAATGGCAACACACGTTGAAAATGATGAACTTATTTTAGATATCGGGCCTTTTAGCGGAGCTTTTATTGCGGGGAATATGCAGTCGGTAAACACTGTTGTTTGGAACGGAACTATGGGCGTAACCGAGACCAAGAGTTTATTAACTGGTATCGGTCCTTATTCCCATGGAACAAATTTGTTGGTTAGATCGATAGCCGGTGAATTTGGCAATCGGCCGTTTTCTTTGGTTGGCGGAGGGGATACTGTCAGTTATTTGTCTGAGAACAATCTGATGAATCTTTTTAACCACGTATCAACCGGTGGAGGAGCTAGTTTGGAATTAATGGCGGGCAGGAAATTGCCAGGTGTTGAGGCTTTGGAAAATAAATAGCCGATAATTCTTATGGTAATATTAAAGATATAATGACAACTCGAAGACTTTTAATAGCCGGCAACTGGAAGATGAATCTGAATGTTTCTGAAGCGTCTATATTGGTCCATAAATTAGACAAGCAAATAGCAAATCACCATAACTTGGAAATAGTAATCGGACCGAGCTTTCTGTCTTTACAGTCATTGCGGCTTGAAATAAACCACTCTAAGTTCAAATTGGCGTCTCAAAACGGCTATCCAATCGACGAAGGACATTATACGGGTGAAGTTTCATTTGCCATGCAAAAAGGCCTGGTTGACTATGCAATTATCGGTCACTCTGCCAGGCGTATTTATTTTCACGAGAGTTTGGATGACATAAAGAATAAAATTAAAGCCTCAATTCGCAATCGAATTAAACCTATTTTATGCATCGGCGAGACTAAGCAGGAAAGGCTGGACAAAGAAACTAAACAGGTTTTATCCGATCAAATTGTCAGTGCTTTGTATGATTTAACTTCCGAAGAAGTGGCAACTATTGCCATAGCCTATGAACCGATTTGGGCTATTTCAACTTTTGATGGTGAACCGTCGGATCCTTCAGACATGCAAAGAGAGCTGGCTTTCATCCGTAAGCAAATCGCCGACCTGTATGGTCAAGCAGTTGCCGATGAGGTCCGTTTGTTATACGGTGGCACCGTTGATGATGACAATGCACTGTCTTATTTGTCCTTAGATGATTGTGACGGTGTTTTGGTCGGTGCGGCCAGTTTAAACCCCGATAAATTTTCTAAAATCGTCTCGAAAGCTTACGAATATTCGTTAACGAAAGGTGATAGCAATGCCTGATTTAAAAGACGACAAGCCATCTCTTCAAGATGTATCACCGGCTGATAAAAAAATTACGCCGCCAACCTCAAAACATATAATCGTATCGGGTTCATCCAATAAAGACAGTACTTTGACAGACGGACCAACCGAAGATTCCAAAGACGATGGTCAATCTCTTACCCATAAGGTTGTAATTAACCCTATTTCCAGTGATTTGAAAGAAGAACCGGTCGAAGTTAAGAAAACCGAGGCTCCGGTTGTCTCTGAAAACAGTCAACCGACTGAGACTGAAGCTCCGGCGGTTGATTTGAAAGACGACAAAGAAGAGGGTAAAGCTGACAATACCGACCAGAAAGAGCCTCCAAAACCCGAAACAGCCTCAAATATCGAGCAGTTAATCAATTCTAAAACCTCGGATAAACAGGTTTTGGAAGCCAATCAAGAAGCCAAGAAAGCCGAACAGGAAGAAAAGCAAGCTGCTTTGATTAAGAAGTACGAAGAGCTGGCTGAGTCTAAAAAATACTATCTCCCTATTGATTCAGTTGCCAAAAAAAGAACTAAAAAATTTCTAATCATTAACATTGTTATTATTTTAATCTTAATTATTTGTTGGGTAGATATCGCTCTTGATGCCGGAATTATAAAAATAGCCGGCATAAAACCACTGACGCATTTTTTTAAGTAATCTGTTTTGTTAGAATAGATAGGTGGAAGAACATTTATTAAAAGATTTAAATGCGGAGCAGGAAAAAGCCGTAAAAATTGTTGACGGTCCGATTTTAATACAAGCCGGTGCCGGTAGTGGTAAAACAAAAACTCTCACCCATAAAATTGCTTATTTATTGGCCACCAATCAGGCTACGGAGAGCAGTATTTTGGCTGTCACTTTCACCAACAAAGCAGCCGGCGAAATGAGAG
>JAKBGO010000031.1 GCA_021833065.1 bacterium | reverse complement strand
TTCGACTCATACTCAAAGCATGATCAAAAAATATTACCGTCGAGAGTCGACAGTTATATTCCCTCCCGTTGATTACGAAAGACTTAGGTTAAAATCAGGCTCACCCAACCGACATGGATTAATGGTAGCCGGGAGGCAAACTCCTTATAAAAGGTTTGATTTGGCGATTGAAGCATGCAATCAGCTTAAAGTTCCGTTGATAGTCATCGGAACCGGGCCGGAACACAAAAAATTGGAAAAAATGGCTGACAGAAACATTACATTCCTAACAAATGTTAACGACTTAGAAATAGTCAGTCACTTCCAATCTTCCTTAGGTTTTATCATGCCCAACATGGATGATTTTGGAATTGTTGCGGTAGAAGCTCTAGCGGCCGGAACTCCGGTAATCGCTTACGCCAAGGGGGGGTCATTGGATTACGTTAAAGATAATCGAAATGGCTATTTCTTTGAAAGACAAACGGTTAAGAGTCTCACGGAAGCCATTGAAAAATTACTTAAAAGAAATTTTAACTATGAACAAATATCTCAAGAAGCAGAGATATATTCAATTCAAAATTTTAGAAAAAATATTAAAGAATATATCGATAGTATAATCAGCTCTACTACTGGTGACTGAGCTTTTCGTAGGCGTCATCTATAATTTTCCTTAAGTAGTGGCTTAGATCCGTTTTTTCAATTTCGTTTTTTGAATACCATTTTATATATTCATGATCAGGAGGTAGCTTTATAGAGCTTTTTTCATCCTCCGATATTTCATACATCATTGCCGCAAGTACTACATGCGTTCCATTTTTAACTGGTGGTTCTTCCCTGTAACTCCAAGTTAGGTCATAATATCCGACAAAACTAAGCCTAGAATCTTCTGCTACAATATTTAGTTCTCTTGATAATCCTCTTTTGGCAGCCGATACGTAGGTGTCATCGGCTTTCATTCGGCCTCCAAAAATCCACAAATCTTTTATAGGAAACTTTTGTCTTTTTCCGAGCAAGACATTACTTTGTTTATCAATTAATAAAGTATCAACAGTAACTATTACAAGCTCGTCAAGAATTTTTGAATATTCTTTTTCAGAAAACCAATACATGATTATTAAGTTAGAGTATACTCAAAATTGAATTTAGTGCTAGGACTGTATCCTGCCAACTACTCACCTCTAGGCTATCTATTCCCATCATTTTAACAGGGTAGTCATTCCCCCCCGGAGTCAGTTTATCGCCAAAAAATAGTATGTCTTCTTTTTTGATATTTAAGTGTTCCATCAGTTTTTTCATCCCATATGCTTTATCAATTCCAGGTAAAGTTACATCGATTGATGTTGTTCCACCAATTCGAGCCTCCAAGTCTCCTAGTTTATCACTGATTAAATCAATTATTTCCAGTCGTTTTTTACCATCTGGGTCCCATTTGTATTTCTCATCAGCCGGCGCTTGTTGTCCGAGGGCTGAAAGAGTTATTTGACTTTCCCTGTCTTCAATAATTTCACCGTAAGGTTTTTCAACCCAATATCCCAGCTCAATGGCAGCTTCTCTTAATAGTTTTTCAATTTTGACCTTTTGATCTTTAGACAAATTTTCGGCATAAACTTCATGCCAATCATTTTCGTACTTATAGTATCGAGTGCCGCAAGTTGGCATGAGGTGAAATTTTTTCAATTTATCTTTGTCAATTATTAAACGATCAATAACCTGGATTTTAAATTGCTCGAATTTACCTCCTGAAATAATGCATATATGAAAATGGTCAACTAGTTTAATTAAAGCTTCGGCCATTTGGTCTGTTATGGGAGACTTTGCTACCGCTAGAGTATCATCTAAATCAAAGGCAATTAATTTTTTCATAAAAACTTTTTACTAATCTCTCCGACTTTTTGAGAAAGATCCTTTCTTGCGACTAGCATACCCTCTTTTGTATTAACAACCACACAATTATCTAGTCCAATAATCGCAATCGGTTTGGTTTCGGTGTTTTGAATATAGCAATTTGTTACTGAGTCTGTTTTAACGTTTCCTAGGATATAGTTACCGTCTTCATTGGCTTCAACGCTCTTAGCTAAATCATTAAACGACCCTAAGTCCATCCAATCAAATGTTGCAGGAATGACCAACAAATCATTGGCTTTTTCTATTAACGCATAATCTATCGATATGATTTCAAACTCTAAATATTTATCCAGTTTTCCGTTTGAGAGACTAGAATATTTTTGATAGAGTTCTGGTGCATTGCCTTTCATTTCTTTTTCAAATGTTTTTATTGATGCAACAAAGTATCCACAATTCCAAACATAATTACCACTCTTTAGATATTTAGTTGCGGTATCAAAATCTGGTTTTTCTTTAAATGAATCTACACTAAATACTGAATAGTTTTCGTCTACCAACTGCCCTTTTTTAATGTAGCCAAATCCAGTCGACGGATATGTCGGTTCAGCTCCAATTAAAACTATACGGTCTAATTTTTGAGTAATCTTAGAAGCCATTTTAAAGCTATATTTAAATCCATCGATATCTCTTATGTAGTGATCGGCGGAAATAATTGCTATAGGCTCATCAATATTTTTAAGCGTTTTAATTTTATTAAGTGCCAGTGCAATACAACTTGCTGTTCCACGACGGGCTGGTTCTATAATGAAATTTTGATCCGGAAGATCTGGTAGCTGATTTTTAACATGTTCCGCGTGACCAACTTCAGAAACAACGAAAATATCATTTGAAATTGTTTTGGCTCTCTCGTAGGTACTTTGGAGTAAAGAGTTTTCGTCATCATTAATTTTCAACAAATGTTTCGGAAAATCTGGAGTAGAGAGTGGCCAAAGTCTGGTACCTGAGCCACCTGCAATTATTAAGGCAATCATACAGTATCAATCATATCAAATTTCATCTGCTGTTGATTATTATACTTAAAATTTTTAGTCTAAAATCGGTTATTATGTAATATATGTATATTCGTATGTCACATCACTCGAGGAAAAATATATGTGTGGAATAGTTGGAGTTGTCGGTGGTAAATCTGTAACTAGTCTACTTATAGACGGACTTAAATCGCTCGAATATAGAGGGTACGATTCAGCTGGAATTGCAGTAATAAATAATTCCGAAGCGATTAATATAAAGCAGGTTGGACAAGTTGAACTACTGGAACGTAAAACCAATGAAAGCAGTCTAAGCGTCGCTAAAATCGGCATTGGACATACTAGGTGGGCTACTCACGGCGAACCGACAATTACAAATGCCCATCCTCATTCAAATGCTGATGGTACAGTTTTTGTTGTTCATAACGGAATAATCGAAAACTACAAAGAAATAAGAAGAATTTTAGAAAAAGATGGTTATACTTTTATTTCTCAGACCGATACTGAAGTCATACCGCACCTAATCGATTACTATCTAAAATCTAATAGTGATTTTAAAGATGCTTTCATAAAAGCACTCAACGACTTAAGCGGTTCATATGCAATTGCGGCTATCTATACAAAAACGCCTGACAGTATATATGTTGCCAGACTTTCCAGTCCACTTTTAATTGGTGTTGGCAAAGATCAGAACTATGTAGCTTCGGATGCGTCGGCCATCATCAATCATACTCAAAAAGTTATCTACTTAAAAGACTACGAGATGGCAACAGTCACTACTAAAAAAGTTCAGGTTCATAATTTCAAACGTAAAGCGGATGTAAAACCTGAACCAGAGAGTTTAGATTTTGATTTGGAAAAAGCTAGGTTAGGCGACTTCCCTCACTATCTGCTAAAAGAAATTTTTGATGCACCGGAAACAATTAAACTTGCCTCGGCAGGAAGAATTCGTCCTAAATCAAATATCGTTAAACTAGCCGGTCTAGAGAGTGTGCAGGAACAATTAAAATATATTGATCGAATTGTTATAGTCGCCTGTGGTACTTCGTATTATGCCGGCTTAGTTGGCGAATATTTAATTGAAGAAATCGCCGGTATTCCGGTTGAGGTCCAAGTTGCTTCCGAATTCAAATACAGAAACGAGCCTTTTTCTAAAAACACAGCTCTAATTGCGATTTCACAGTCTGGGGAAACTGCCGATACGATTGCCGCCATTAACAAAGTTCAAGATTACGGAGTCTTAAAGCTTGGCGTGGTGAACGTCGTCGGTTCAACTATTTCTCGAATCACTGATGCCGGAGTTTACTGTCATGCCGGTCCCGAACTATCAGTTGCAAGCACTAAGGCTTTTATAGCTCAAGTAACTGTTTTACTTGAAATAGCTCTAAGTTTGAGTGACGGAAAATCTAAATTATATAAACCGTTAATAAATGAGTTGGCCGAAATTCCGACAAAGTTAATTTCAATTTTAAACCAATCGGATAAAATCGAAAGTCTCGCTAAAAAATATTCTAAATACAGAGACTTTTTGTATATCGGTAGGGGCTACGCCTACCCCTGCGCACTTGAAGGTGCCTTGAAACTAAAGGAGCTAACTTATATCCATGCTGAAGGTTATCCAGCCGGTGAAATGAAACATGGACCACTTGCAATGATAGATAGTAATTTCCCGAGTTTTGTCATTGCTACCGGCTCAAGCTTAACTGAAAAAACTCTGTCTAATGTCTCAGAGATTAAAGCTCGTGGCGGACCGATTATTGCCGTTGTCAGTGAAGGAAATAAATCAATTAAAAACTATACTGGCGACGTTATATATATTCCTAAAACTCTCGAACAGACCCAACCATTATTAGTAGGAACTGTACTTCATTTATTTGCTTATCATATGGCGGTAATTTTAGGTAAAAACGTAGACCGACCACGAAATTTGGCAAAATCCGTAACAGTAGAATAAATCTTACAAAAATTTATAGAGTTATATCTGGTCTATTGGTATAATTATCCTATATGAAAGTTGTTGTGACCGGAGGAGCTGGTTTTATTGGCTCAAATTTTGTTAGACATATATATAAACAAAGGCCTGATTGGCAAATTACAGTCCTCGATAAACTAACTTATGCTGGCAACTTAGATAATATAGCCGGTTTGGATGAAAATAGGGTTACGTTCATAAAAGGCGACATTTGTGATAAAGAACTGGTAGATCGAGTTATAGGAGATAGCGATGTAGTAGTTCATTTTGCGGCGGAGTCTCATAATGACAATTCCCTCCAAGACCCCAGTCCGTTTATTCAAACAAACTTGATTGGTACTTACACAATTCTTGAAGCTGTCCGCAAATACAATAAAAGACTTCATCACATATCAACTGATGAGGTATATGGTGATTTAGAGTTAAATGACCCAGCTAAATTTACCGACAAAACTCCGTACAATCCATCGAGTCCCTATTCAAGCACCAAAGCCGGCTCCGATATGTTGGTTAGAGCTTGGGTTAGAAGTTTTGGAGTTAGGGCAACAATTTCCAATTGTTCTAATAATTATGGTCCTTACCAGCATGTTGAAAAATTTATTCCAAGGCAAATAACTGAAGTTCTTGAAGATAGAAAACCAAAACTATACGGTACCGGTGAAAATGTCCGGGACTGGATACATACTGAGGATCATTCTTCGGCAGTTTTATCAATCATTGAAAAAGGTAAAATTGGTGAAACATACCTAATTGGTGCAAACGGTGAAAAAAATAATAAAGAGGTTGTAGAGCTAATTTTGGATTTAATGGGAAAAAATCCAAACGATTATGAAACTGTCAAAGATCGACCAGGTCATGACTTAAGATACGCAATTGATTCATCTAAACTTGAAAACGAGTTAGGCTGGAAGGCAGAATACACGGATTTTAAAGCGG
>JAKBGO010000030.1 GCA_021833065.1 bacterium | reverse complement strand
ATAAGTAAAACTACAACTCCCGGATATCCGACTGCGGGTAGTTTGATTAAACCGGGACAAACTATATCGTATAGAATTTTAATCAATAACGTCGGTGGAACTGCGAACAATGTTGTCATACAAGACAACCTCCCTAATTACACCACTATGATTGGGTTTGAATCTAAGGGAGCCAGTGACTATCCAACGAATCTAGGCACTTCTCTGCCGACCTGGAAATATAATACAGTATCAAAAAATGATAATTACTACATAGATCTCAAAGCACAAATCAATAACAACACTCCAAACAATACTAGAATCTGCAACAAGGCCACAATTACTTCTGCCGATACTAATATCTTAAGCAGCAACCAAGTTTGTATGACAGTCGTCTACTCGACACCAACACCGACTCCGACCCCCATAACCCCGACCACTACTCAAACCTGTCAGTATAACCCAGCCCTACCAAGCTCAAGCCCAGACTGTAAACCATGTCAACAAAGTGTAAGTAGTCAGGATGCATTAGCTTGTATTAGGGTGTCTAAAACGGCAGCTAATTTAACTCAGGGAATAGCAAACGCCAACGGAACAACCGCCCAACCCGGCGACGAAATAGTTTACACACTTTACGCCGACAATACTGGACAAGCCACTGTTAATAATTATGTCTTTACCGAAAATTTAAGTAGCGTACTGGCTTACTCTGATATAGAAAATTTATACGGTGGTAAATTAGACTCATCCAACCAGATAACATGGCCGGCAGTAAACATTCCGGCAGGTCAGACGGCATTTGAAAAAGTCGAAGTTAAAGTTAAAAACCCGATCCCTCAAACACCAACTTCTACATCTGATCCGGGATATTACAATCTGCAAATGATTAATGTCTACGGTAATACTGTCACCATAAACTTACCTCCGTCAACTGTTAAAACAGTGGAGAACATTTCTTCTACAACTTCTACATTAGTCAACACTGGTCCTGGTACCAATATATTTATTGCATCTATAATGGTTGTCATTGTTGGATATTTTTTCTCAAGATCTAGGATTTTAGCTAAAGAATCAGCAATCATAATATCTAATATGAGTAAATAATATGTCCGAACAATACATAGATCAAAACGACAAAGAACTCTACCTTCCGGAAGGACAGCCGGAACTTCTCTTGACTTCTGAAAGTAGTAAAGAGAATGACGAGGTCATAAGTAATGAAGAGTATGAAATAAAACAAGAAATTCCGGAAACTCGTGATAAAGCACTCGAGGAAGCCAGAAAAGTAATCGAAAAAGAATCACTAAATCAAGAGGAATTGAGCAAGGAAATTGAAGAAAATGAATCAATAAACTCAGAGCAAGACAGCGACCAGACTATTTTGTCAGCAGATAATAGTAAATATCTGGCGAAACAGCAGCTGCTTATGGCCGAGAAAAACCTCACTAAAAAGGATCAGTTTCTTAGCAGGATTATGAATAATTCAGCAGTGGATAAGGTTAGCGAGGGTGTCGGTAAAACAGTCGCTAGACCCAGCGGTTTCTTGGGAGGTGCTATTTTGGCATTTTCGGGCAGCTTAGTATACCTGATCTTTGTAAAATACGTCGGAATAAACTACAACTACCTTATGTTTTTTGGTTTTTTCATAGCCGGTTTTGCGGTTGGCATCCTTATTGAGTTAATTCTAAGGCTAAAGCATTAGTTTTATACCCGCTAGCCGGTCTCTTCTATGTCTTAGTCAGTTACTGATTTTTTTATTTCAGAAGCTATTGCCTTAGCCTCTTCGTTTTGTATCTCATCACTAGATATATTTTTTGTTGTCTTACTGACTCTGTCATCTCTACCAACTTTAAATTCATGTTCTATAGTTTTACCGGTACTTATTTCTACGTCATTTTCTTTTTTTTCAGATATAGGATTTAATAAGTTATCTGCCTGGTTTTCGTCGACTGGTTTTACGGAGTCTGAGACAGTTTGAAAACCATTTACACTGCTTAAGGATTGTTTATCGGTATTTTGAACAGGTATAGTTGATTGAGCCGAGTTAAGGTTTTTTCTTTTAGACAACCAATCATCGAGAAAACTACTACCACTTGAAGGTTTATTGCTAGCTGGATTTTGCGAAGCACCCATTGGAGATCGATTTAAAGCTTGTTGAGCATAGGGTTCATTAGACATTGCTCTGTTGTTAAGGCTTGACGGTTTAACTGTCATTCTCTCGCTAATTTCTTTTTCTACTTGAGCCCGGTTTTTTCCGTACTTTATGGCGGAGAATTGTTTTAAAGCCTCGAAAAGTTTTTTATTTGGCGTTCCTAAAGTTGGAAGACTAACCATGCTAAATGGTTGCGTTGGCACACCGTCTATAAGTGTTCTAACAATGGCATTGTAATTTGGGATCCTTAATAAATCGTCACTCGTGAAAGTTGGTTGAAAATAACGACTAAGCACCTCAACGTCATTTTGACCCACTCTAAAAGAAATAATCGTACCGACATTACCAAATACCGCATCCCGTATTTCCTCGCTTAGCTGCGTGGTGAATTGGTTTGCAACGATGAGATTTAGGTGGAATTTTCTAGCTTCAGACATCATAGTAGCAAAACTATCAGTTGAAAAGTTTTGAAACTCGTCTACGTAAAGACAGAAGTCTTGTCGCTCTTGTTCGGGTATGTCCGTCCTGCTCATTGCTGCGGCCTGAAATTTCATTACAAAAATCATTCCTAAAAGTTTAGAGTTTAAGTCTCCCAGACGACCTTTGCTAAGATTAACAAGCAGTATCTTTTTGTTATCCATTATGTCCCTCATGTCAAAAGAACTTTTTGTTTGACCTATGATATTTCTCATCATATCGTTACTTAAAAATGCCCCGAATTTTGACACAAACCAGGCAACTACTTCACCGAATTCATTGGATCTTTGAGATGCTGGCATTTCTTTACGCCAAAAATCCAAGACGTTATTATCAGTAACATACTGGAGTTTCTGTTCAACGTAGGCTGGGTCTCTGAAGAGTTTGGGAATGTCTATAAAAGTACCGCCGGCCGGGTCAGCCATGATTGTAAGCGCAGCCATTCTGAACAGGTTTTCATAACGAGGGCCCATAATACCTTGATGGTTTGGGTCGTAAAGCTTATAGAGCATATTAAGCGCTTCCTGTATAAGAAAATCTTTTTGATCGGGATTATTGTATTCAAAAAAATTTAAACCCATGGGATTATCCATGTCTGCTGGTGAAAAATATAAAACATCTTCGGCTCGCTCAGCCGGAACCATAGCTAATAACTTCTCTACTGTATCGCCATGGGGATCAACAAAAGCAAAACCGTCACCATTAATCATGTCCTGTAATGCAAGGTTCTCTAGAAATGTGGATTTTCCCACTCCGGTTTGACCGACCGCATAAACATGTCTTTGACGGTCTTGAATGGCCAACCTAATCGGTTTTTTAACCCCTCTAAACTCATTATATCCAAGCAACAATCCATGATCGGGTACATTAGGGGGTCCATCAACCTGCCTAGATGCCTGCCTGGTGACTCTAGAAGTCGGTATACTTTTCTGATCGGGAAAATGGAATAAGGTTGCTAACTCCACCGAGTTTAAAACCATTTTTTTCTTATTTTGATGAAAAATCCTCAAAATATAGTCAGTTATTAATTTCTCTACATCATCGGCTTGTTTGAATTTAAAACCATTTTTAGACGGAGAATTGTATAAAGAAAAAGTCGCCACAATATTTTTTAAAATATCCTGGGATCTTTGTATTAGATTACTGGAAACAATCAATCTAACAGAAACCTCAAATCCCGGATTTCTTGTTTTGTCATCAATCGAATCAACAATGGACTGTTCAAAGCTAGACAATTCATGAGTCTTACCATCTTTCTGTTGTTCTGATGGTGGTTTTAAAAACGAGACTAATATTAATTTCAAAGTATCGGCAAAACCAGACTTCTTATCCTTGCCCGTTCTCTTTTTTTTGGATAAATCGTGAGATATTTTTGTCCAGCTTGAATCTGCCGGTCTTATTAAAAATTGGATGGCTGCCCCGTCCTCTTTAGTTAGAGTTGATAAGGCATTCAAAAGAGAAATCATAGAATCACGTTTGATTTCCTGATATGTAGCAATCGGGTAAGCAAATGGCTCCTTTAATTCCAGCTCACCGCCAATGACACCCGTTGATTTACCAACTTGATTGAATATATTATGGTCTGCCGTTTCTTCAAGCCTTGCCGTAGGATAGGCACTTATTATCGCTTGCTTGACTACGTCAATCAAACCAACCGGCACACTGGCATAAAAATATACATAGCCATTAGTGCCGATAATTTCGAACGAAAAATGTCTTTGACCGTAGTAAGAAGATTTAAATCCTTTCTGAATAGTTGAGGATAGGATGTTATATACGGTTTCTGCTTTAGATATAGTCTCTTGCGTGACATCCCTAACATCTCTGCCTCCACCCTCTACGTCATCGCTGGGAGGTGGGAGATGTATATAAAGTGAAACTGCCTTAAGCCCTCTTTCTAGGTTTTTTTGTTCTCTAAAAATTTTTCTGGACTTGGAGTAAATAATAGCTCCTCCGAAAGCTAAAACCACCAATAAACTAAGGATTACATATGCAAACCCGGGCATTATTCCGCCTTTATAACCTTATTGAATTTCTGTTCTAAAAACTGTGCTTTCAGTCTATTTATCTCAATAGACTGTTGATAAGGATTTCCTTTTGTTTCATGGATAATTTTCTTTAATTTATCAATCCATTCTTTATCTATAAGATCATTGTCAACGATTTTAATCCGACTTTGGTCATTTGATATATTGGACGACGAATTATCACTATTTCGGGTTGCACTCGAATCACTCATTGACACCAAAGGTGTAGCATTGTCAGATTCAGGAATAGGCAACGATATGTCGGAGTTTTTATCCATAATAACTAATTATACTTCTTAAACCATCTTAATTAAACAGTTACCTAGAGGAATTACTAGAATCCATAATGTACCAGGTATACCAATAGACAATTAGAGCTAGCATTATAATAACAATTATATCTTTAAAAGTTAGCTGTCCTAAGGATTCCAGCATAACCAGTAATGCTCCTATCGATGTTACAACTATTGTCAACTTTTTCCTTCTAAGTTTTATGAACATAAACTCTTTAGACAGAAAAATTAGTGTCTGATTAATTAATAGATACAGGTCACAGATAATTAAAAAAATACCCATGAACAAAATAAAAGCTTCCGCTGAAAAAGGATTAATCGAACTAAAAAAAATAAGCTGCAACAATATAAATAGAGGAAGAACAATCGATCTATATTTAATCTTAATAGACATCCGCAACAATCCTATATGTATCTTATAATAAATTAACTACAAAAAAAATCGGGACGATAAATCCGCCCCATAAAAATAATTAATTGGCGCTTATCGTCCTCGATTGACTGACCGCTTCAAACTGTTATAGACAGTTCAAAGCGACAACGACATGCCACGAATTTTCATGCTTTTAGTAAGTTTTGAATTGTTTTTTTGTTTTTACTTACCTGTTAAGTATGTTACTACAATTCGATAAAATAGTCAATTGCAATTCAGCATTCTTTAAATAAATTATCCAAGCTGATTTAGATTAAAAAGTTATGCACAGGTTTGGTTAAAATAACCATAAAAGTTATTGACGTCATCTAATAGATTATATAATATATCCTTAGCACTTGAATAAAATAAGTGCTCAAAAACAAAAAGAAGAAAAAGAACAACGGTTTTTCGCAAGCCGTTGTTCTCATCTAAGAAAGAAAAAATTAAAATACAAATCCTTCAAAAAACATAAC
>JAKBGO010000029.1 GCA_021833065.1 bacterium | reverse complement strand
CCGCTATGGGAGGAGTTAAAACGTTATTATTGGCATCATAGTAAGTAAACAGGCTGGTATTCGGTGCAGCATAGTAATTCGAAATAATAGTATATACCGTGGTCGAAGATGTAATCGGCGTACCGATTGGCGGGTTAGCGGTCATAGGTGTAATAGATGTAAGAAGCTCGTTGCCGGAAGAATTTAGATAGTAGTCTATCTCTGAAACATAGGTGTCATTCGGCGAAAAGTAGGCATAAACACTCAGCTGATTTGGCTGCGCCGAAATAATGTCATAAGTACCCCTTAAAACATCACCAATTCGTTGTGACTCGTTTTGTAATTCTGTCAGATTCATACTGTTTTGTTGCTGATCAAAAAACAAAATCATATTGTTATTGAAAAATGAGGCAAAAGCTGTAAACAACACCCCTATAACCATAATCACTACTAGCAGCTCTACTAAGGTGAAACCATCAGAATTCAGTTTATTGTGTAACAATTAAACCTCCTAAAAGCGGCGACGCAGGTAAATTAAATGTGTATCCGTTGGCAATTATCTGAAGAACCAGGTTACCGGTAGTAGCAGTAGAGATATTGACTGTACAGTTTAGGGTGGTTGCGGCTGACGAACCCTTGCAAGAGGCGGCATATGTATTACTACCTTGGATGAAATTAACGGTAGTGCAGTTGTTACCACTACTGGTACAAGGCAAATTATACCCGGTAATGCTAAAGGCAAATTTCGACATATTGTTAGAGCTTATACTGGCTGAAGATGGAGATAATGTGAATATTCTAGGAAAACTGGGGTTAGTTGTAAGAATTAATCTGACTTGTTGCAGGTAATAATTATTGTTGTATAGAAATGTAGTGGCGGGTGGATTGGCACTTGAGTATGTTGGAACGGCTACCGGATTAAAAGAGTTGTTGCCGGTATAGGGAACGGCGGCGGCTAGGTAATATATTGTACTACCGGAACCACAACCGGTCGATCCCAGATCACCGCAAAATATATACGTGCCAGGAACGAGATTAGTTAGACTGTTCATGCCATTAGAATCGGTGGTTATAGAATTATTCGATACCTGACTATCGTAGTAGTAAGAAGTGTCAGAAGTTGATGTGTATTTTTTATAACCGCCCTTAACATAGACCTTGACGCCGGGTATTGGATTGCCTGATGTATCGGTTGTTTGAAACACCAAACTATAAGTTCCTTCTTGTTTTAATGTCAGTGTTACATATGACGAATTTTGTGCTAACAGGTCTTGATTTGGATAAGTAGCCACCAGAGAAGATGTAGATGGTATGGTCGTAAGACTGGAGTAGCCTGAATCAGAACCACTGACGACATAGTCGTAGCCAGAGTCCGGTGGAAGACCATAAAATATTGCCATGCCGTTGGCATCGGTCGTAGCATTTACGTTAACATTAGGCGAGACGACATTATTGACAATATTAACGCTGGCGCCCTGAATTGGATTGCCGCTTTGATCGATTACTCTAACAAAAATTGCGCCGGTATTGGAAGGAGTTTCTGCGACTAAGGATGCAATTTGAGTATCAAGACTAGCTAGCGTCAGACCGGAATTATCCGTCACAGTAACTCTGACGTCTTTGTAGTCTTCAGGATTAGTGTCAGGATTGGGAGCATTAGATGGTGGAGGGTAATTGCGACAATATGTTTGTTCGAGAGTTAGATTTGGATACGTTCCACATCCGTCATAAGCATCATCAACATAAACAATCTGAGTCTTTACTGTATATGTGTGAGCGTCTACCGTCTGATTAAAGCTGGCTGGGATAGTAAAAGTCGAAACAATTGATCCTCCGGCAACAGCTAAATCATTATACGGTAGAGACTTTAAGTACTCCATTTGATTGTTGGCAAGACTTAGCGCTACTGCCTGTCTTTGGGCGACAATTGAACTGTGTAGTACCGATATATAAAGATCAAAAAAGGCTATGGCGATTATTAAAAAAACTACCAAGCTTAGCATTAATTCAACAAGTGTAAAACCTTTGTAATCCTTCCTCACGATACTGTTAATTATAATTAACCATTAGGGTTTTTGCTAATCAGTTTATTTTCAAGACTTTGTATTTATTGTCATTAAAAGATGGTTAAGTTTAATTAGATTTTTGAAACCTGGCCGTATCTAATTAATTCTATGTTGCCACCGCCCAGTTTTTTCATTTCATCATCTTCAATTAACAATGCAGTGTCTTCATCGATGCCCAGTACCGATTTACGGACGCCTTCCGGCGCATTCGCTATCAGCTTATTTATTACCGATTTGAATCGATTCATCCGGTTGTAGTGCGGAAAAATAGTGTAGTCAACGATGCCGAAAGTTTTTTGCCAATTCGTTTCACCGCCTTTTATTAAAGCCCTAAACGGTTTGTCTATGATGTTATTTCCCATAATCATAGCTCCGGCTGAACTGCCCGATAGAAGCGCTCCCGATCTATATTTATCCATCGTTAATTTCCAGAGTAAACTGCCATCTAATTGTTTAAATAAATAGTCCGGTTGTCCGCCAGAATAAAATATCCAATCAGCTTCCATTATTTTTTTAACTATTTCTGGGTTACTGGCCTGCTGATGATTAATCGCTTCAATTTTTATAACGTCAACGTTAAGTCGGTCGAAATGTTCAACGGCCATGTCTATCCATTTATGCCAGTCTTGCTCCATTCCGGCAGCAGTTGGGATTACAGCGACTTTTTTTAAATTGAACTTATCTATTAAATATTTATCAATTTCATTTACCGAATCGGTAAACTCACCAGAGCCATATAAGACGATTGCCATACATTAAATATTAGCACTTTAGCTTTATTAAATTTGATATATTAGGTTAGACATCATCACTAATTTTTGATTTCTTAAAAATCGTTTTAGATAATAATAAATTTAAAACCACAGCTAATCTAGAATGTAGCAATACAATATGTAATCGATGCTTTCCAGAAACTACTAATTAAATTTAAATGAACTAATCAAGGAATTAAATTCTTTGATGTATTCGGGATGTGTGAGTGATTGATTGGTAGGATAACTGTAAGATATTGACCAAAGATAACCATTCTTTAGGAAATAAACAATCGTACTCAATGTAGAGCCAATGTTCGTTCCTTTTTCCGCAGCTATGCCATCGACAGTAGTAGGAGTCAGGTTAGTAGGCGTAAAGTATTGCTCCTGACCTTGGTGAGTTGTAAGGTACTTAATAGAAGAGAGATTGTCCTTTTGAGCGCTAATAACAAAAAAACCGCCTGCACTTATTGTGTTAGGTTGATATGTTAAATCAGGGCTGGAAAAACTTATGCTAACCGAAGAACCGTAGCCAGGCGCTGAATTATCTACTATCTTCCAACCCTTAGGATAACTAACACTAAAGCCACCTTGTTTACTGATGTATTGAACAGTGTCATGTCCGAAATAGAAAAAGTAACTTAATACAAATAGAAGCAGCAAGACCACCACTCCCAGTAAGATAAATGTAATCTTCTTCTTGGAATTATTTATAGGTTGAATATTGGGTTGTTGAGCAGACGCTACTTGAGTAACTGTATCTTGAAGCGTTTGATTATTGTCCACTATAATACAATCTTAACACTATATTTATTATAAAACTACCTATCTATTGTTCCTATGTATACGGCATGTTGAAGTGCCGATTAATACCGAAAGCAGCTTAACCCCGTTGGGAGTTTAGGCAAAAAACTTCTGATTGTAATAAGTGGTAGTTCTAGCTTAGCTTGCTCTACCGACCTATCCATATAATTGAGAGTGGGTACCCACTACATCAAAGATTACTTCAGTGCCCTGCATTAGATAGAGCGCTCTGTAGTCGCCGGTAATATCTATGCTCCTATATTCCTTATATTTTCCTTTTAGTCGATGATCTCGTAGCAACGGATCAAGAGGATTAACGCTGAATAGTGCGATTCTTTCAATCAACTGCACCCGAAGCTTAGGGCTTAGTTTCTTGGAGAGCTTAATAAAGTTTTTCGTGTAAGAGATTTTCATTTCAGCGCATTTGACAGAAAATCAAGTGCCTCAGCGTTGTTATCAAAATTATGATAATTACCCTTTTCAATCTGCTTCTTGGAGTTGGCTAATAGTTTAGCAGTGTTAGCATTAGGTGCCTCAGCTATCTCAAAAGTCACGCTTTGTTCGGCTGCAAAACGTCGAAGTTCATTATTCAAGACCGCACTTAAGCTTATACCAAGCTTATCAGCCGCTTTTGCGGCTAGTCTCTTCAGCTCAGGGTCAGTTTTTAAATTTATAACAGAATATTTACTCATACCAATAGTATACACTTTGTAATAGATTTTGTAAATAACCCCTGAGCAGGACTGGAGCCAAATAACTCCTGCCACATTTTTAGGAAAACAAAAACCTCTGTTGTAATAACAGAGGTGATAGTGCTTCTGGTTGCGGGGACAGGACTCGAACCTGTGACCTCGTGGTTATGAGCCACGCGAGCTGCCACTGCTCCACCCCGCTATAAATAATATTAAACTAATTCTATCACAATCTGTTATATTTTCAAGTCTTAAGCGGTTTGTGTAGGAAAAAATCAAACCAATTTTGTAAATTTTTGTCCCAGCTAGGTAAATTGGTAGATTTTGTATTTGAACTAGAAGCACCAGGCATGGCAACGGTATAACTGAGTGCAACGTTCTTAGGTATAATGACCTCAGTCTCACCGGCATTACCAAGTCCAAAATTCTGTCTTGCCGATAATTCCAAGTATTGTTTTGAACTATAGTACTGGTTTTGATACGCAATGTTTTGGTTAATCAGTTTTTGAATTTTAATCTGTTCGTTTAATTTCAAAATTTGCTGCTGTAAATCATAGTTTAACTGTATTGCCTTGACGCCACTCCAACTGATTAGAATAATTACAAGTACAAAAATCACTTGTCCGGTAAAACGAATATCCTGAAATCTATTAAGAAGCGTCTTAATTTCCGACGTGTTTATTAACTGCTTAATTTTTTGAAGCATTCTTTAATTATATTACTCTATTGATTATCTGATATAATTCTATTTATAATAGAACTGTTTTAAGGGGGCGTAGCTCATCGGTTAGAGCAGGCGGCTCATAACCGCTTGGTAGTAGGTTCGATTCCTACCGCCCCCACCATTTCTATTTAAGACCAGCTCTTCAGTTGTTCCGCTAAATTGACAATTTGCTTTCTGTCCATTGTAAAGAAATTTGAAGCGTCGCTGGATTTTAATTCATCGAGTATTTTTTGCTGCAGTTTTTCTCCTTTTGGCAAAAGCTTCAATTCCTTAATCCTCCTGTCCTCGGTTGATTCCGATCTTGAAAGTATTCGTTTCTGAACAAGAGCTTCGGCTATATTTGTAATATTGGATGCATCACAGTTAAACAATTTTTTAAAATAGTTCATTGATTCAGCCTGATTGACGCCAAGGGACAAGATCATAATAAGCTGCATGGAAGACAGGTCGTTGGCAACAGCTATCTCATACAAACGATGCTTTAAATGCATTAAAAATTCAATCAGATTTTTATAAAAAAGACGGTTGGTATTATTCATATTATTTTAATTTAGTTTATAAATAGTTGACAACCTCAACTATTGAATTATACAATTAATATTAAATTTAAACAAGGAAAATATAAAATGAAAGATAAACCGCATAATCATTGGTTAATCCTTATAGTATTAGCCCTGGCTCAGTTTATGGTAGTATTGGATTCCTCTGTAGTCAATGTTGCACTTCCCTCAATTCTAAAATCTTTTTCAATGACAACTAGCTCTCTGCAATGGATTGTTACGGCCTACACCTTAACATTTGGAGGTTTTCTACTTCTTGGAGGAAGAGCAGCTGATCTTTATGGACGAAAGAAAACCTTTCTTTTCGGAGTTGCCGGATTTGGCTTGATATCACTACTAAACGGTCTATCGCCTTCGGGAACATTTTTAATTGCGACAAGGGCACTTCAGGGATTGGCCGGCGCATTCATGTCACCGGCAGCTCTTTCTATTGTCCTAGTCAGTTATAAAGAAGGTCACGAAAGAAACATCGCGCTATCCGTCT
>JAKBGO010000006.1 GCA_021833065.1 bacterium | reverse complement strand
AGATATTCAAACCGGTTGAACTAAGAGCAAAAGATCCGGTGGCATTGCCGAGGGTAGTATTGGTGCCGGCAGTCGTATTAATCGAAGAAGCTGTCAATCCACCACTTAATGTGGTTAGTCCGGTTACTCCAAGAGTACCGCCAACTGAAGCATTGTTTGTAACAGTAAGTCCGGTACCGGCAGCTGAGAAAGTTGAAGCACCAGTGAAGGTGTTGGCTGAAGTACCTGTCTGAGTGTATGAACCAGTAGTAGATATACCGGAAACACCTGTTATGTTTCCTAGGCTTGAGATATTCAAACCGGTTGAACTAAGAGCAAAAGATCCGGTGGCATTGCCGAGGGTAGTATTGGTGCCGGCAGTCGTATTAATCGAAGAAGCTGTCAATCCACCACTTAATGTGGTTAGTCCGGTTACGGTCAATGTTCCACCTTGAAGTGATCCGCTTGCAGTAATATTCGTCGAATTCAAATTACCTCCAAAAGTACCATTACCGTTTATGTTAATGTTCCCGCTTTGTTGTAGTGCAGGAGATAATTGAACTAGTTGACTTACCGATAACCCACCGACTTGGTCTGCATTATATGCAAAAGGTACGGATTGAAACAATATTCTTGGCGTCATTTCACCCGCGGGATCGTTGTTGAATGTAATCCCCATGTATATAGTCGATGAAGTCGCAAAATTGATAGGAGTATTGTTGTTACATGTATTTGCCGTAAAAAAAGGACAGACGCTGCCGAGCGAGACTTGGAAAATACCGGAGTTTACCAATACTGCAGACTGGGTTTCCGTCCATATGGCAGAACCGCCACTAGATACTGTATATAATTTGAAAGTAAAGGGGTAGGTTCCGTTTGCTACATTGGTACCATTAGAATTGACAACTTTACCCTGAAAATTAATTGTAGTTGGGTTTGCCGCAAAAGCATTCTGTGAATTCCATAATAAGCCACCAAACAATAAAATGAGTGCGGCTATAACCCAAAACTTTATGGTAAAAAACCGTTTTACCAATTCCACTTTTTCCTCTTCTTTGTTTCTTTAAAAGATCTAGGTTAATCGTATCAAATTTTACAACTAAACACAAGCTTTTTTGCCCCAAATTTAGTTTTTTTTCAATCTATTTTTTGTTTTAAATTTAGTAACTTTTTTATAAGCAAAGAACAATAACCATACTAAAATTAAAAGTAATATAAATCCCTGAAAATCAGCATACTTTATCTCTAATTTCTGATTATAATAACTACTCAGTCCGTCGTACCTAAAATCAACCGACAAACTGTATATGCCGGGGTAAGCATAATCTTTGGAAACCGCGTTTAAGTTAACGATAAAATCTTGATAAGATTCCGGTAAAATAAAAGATGACTGGGGATTAATAATTCCCTGTGCCAAAGTTTTACCGGTTGGGGACAGTAACCTGACTAAGCCTCTTGGAACGACTTGTACATTTCCTGGATTTTGAAACGTTAAAACTACGCTTGAAGGCAAAACTAGCCAGTTGCCGTTATTCTTAATATCAGTTAGCTTTAAATTAAAATGATCCCCTCCTGTTTTATCGATTAATACTAAATTAACCAGTTGTTGATTAATAGTAACGATGTTGCCGTTAGAAGAATTATTGAAGTTATTAACTTTAGCAATCACTGCGCCGTAGTGGCCTCCTGGAGAAAGAGAGCTTTCGTTCTTAATCGTGACTTGAACCGATGCTGAAGAGTTAGGATTCAATGTTACGGTGTTAGATGACAGGCTCATCCAAGCCGTTAGTCCATATTTTTCAGTATAAGGATTAGAGCCCTCAAGCAATATTCCGCCGGTATTGTTCAGTGAACCAAAGTCCTCAGTTGTCAAATCAAGCTCTTGTATTTTGTTGGTACTATTGGAGTAATTTATGTTAAATGAAATAGAAGATTTAGATGGGTCCAGGTTAATGTTTTCTAAGAATGGAGACATCTGTATCCCACTTTGATTCTGTTTCAAATCGATACTACTAGCAAAAGCCACAGAGTTAAACGCAACCAGAGAACATACATAAGTAATAAAAACGAAGGCCAATCGTTTCATTTTTTAGAAAAAAACTTCCCTTTTATCCTTTTAAACTTCTTTGAAAGGGATTTTATTCCACTATAAATACCATACCCGATTAAAGCTAGTACAGCTATCCCCATTAGTATCAATTTCCATGGAACAACCCAGAAATTTAAACTTGAAGCTAGCGGAACATCAACCGAACCATTATTGTAAACCATGATTAATTTAGCGGTATACTGCCCTATTCTTAGTTTAGTAATATTAGAGAAATTCCAGTTTAGGTTCTCTATGAATTTACCGTGATTGTCTAATTTTGGCACACCGTTAAAAAGAGCTTGTTTGTAAACTGGAAAACCGTCAGTCCAAGATACTTTAAAGATCCTCTCTGAGCCAGGTAAGATACTTCCTCCGGCATCATTAACATACAACGTGTCGACCAACTTCGATCCTTTATAGATAAAAATATTTCCTATCGGTGACAGATAAATATTACCGGTGTTCTTAAGGAGAACACTGAAGTTAGCCGGTAAGTACTCATAAAAACCCTGATCGGCAGAAAAACTGACCAAATCCATTGACTGTTTTTCATTAGGCGTGACTACATTAATAAGAACCGGCGTGGCAACCACCCCGTTTAAATTAGCTACACTGGTTTTTTGATCCTGGGTTGGTGTTTGACTAGAAAAAGTGGCAGCCAGATAATAGCCTAAAGACGCCGTCTTAGGTACATTAATATTCATTACTACCGTATACCAGATATCTGGTTTAGCTTGTATTAGACTAGGACTAAAGGTAATCCAACTGTAGTTATCTGAAGGTGAAAGTTTGGATATATTAGGCGATCCATTATCTGAAGAAGCCGTGAATTTCATTAAACCAACCGAGATTGGTTCAGTGGTAATTCCCTGGTTTTTAACCCTTAGATTAATGCTGGTGGATTGGCCTGGTTTTAGAGTCAACTTGATGGGTAGCGGTGAGGTTATGATCTGAAAACTTTGAGCCCTTGACACACCGAACGGAATCAGAATAAAAGCCGTTAACAATCCCAGGAAACTTAGATAACGCAATAATCTCATAGACCTATCTGCTAATTATACAGTATAGATAGGTCTTGACTATCCCTGAATTAACTAAAAGTTTCCGGCAGCTACTATGGTCAGAGTATCTGTATAGTCGTTAGCGTATCCAACGGTGTTTGCAACTGTAATTCGTTCCTTTAGGGACACTACATCGGCATTAGTATAACCGTTCCTGGAAACGAAAGCTGCGAAGTTGGTACCGTTAAAAGCTCCTCCTTGAGTACCAGAAGCTATTGTATATCCACCATTGTAGGTCAAGGTTCCAGTACAAAGAGTACAAGCTGTTCCGGTAGATGGAACGAAGGTGTAGTCGGTAGTACCGGGGGTAAGAGTATTTGGGGTGGTGTTACTGTAGGCCCCTGTTGAAATTGGAGTAGACGGGCTAGTGGCTGAAACAAGAGCACCGTTAGCTGAACGGACATAGGCCGTGTAACCAAGTGGTGAGTTAGTGCTTACAGTCATGTTGACACCGGCAGATGTCTGAATTGTTGTGGGATCAACTGCTGGTATTGTGTCAGAGTTAGAACTAAGAGCAAAGTTAAAGTTTGGCGATACTGATGCAGTAACAGTAACCTGATCTTGATTTGCGGACGCACCATAAATGTAAACAGGCACATCCGTTGAATCAATAACAGTTGGGGTTGAAGTGTCGCTGCTTACCGTTAAATTATACTGTCCGGCCGTAGATGGGTTAGTGATGTAGCCAGTAGGTATGTCGAAACCGTATAAAGTAGTGTTATTAAGACTTGCGCTGGTAAGACCTGAAACTGTAATCGTTCCACCTAGACCGGCACCGGCAGAAACAATATTAGAAGTAAGTGTTCCGGGAGGAGCAGTAATACTGGCCGGGGTGGTAGGAAATCCGGTAGTAACCGGTGTTGGAGTACCTGCTGTTAGAGTAAAGCCGCTTGGGAAGCTAACAACTATCTCGGCAACTGATGTGGGAGTAGTATTTAATTTGAATGTAACGAGAGCATCGTTGTTAGTTGAAGCGCCATTACCTAACCTACCTAATCTCACTCCTGCTTGACCAAGATTAGTGGCACCAGCAAAAGCCGGCATTATTAACGCAGACATCAAACCGACGGCTGCTATTAAGGATATTTTCCTTTTAATACTTAATTTAGTAAATATTTTTTTAGTCATTTTATTTGTTTTTTAAGTTTAATACTAACCTTGATATTAATACATAAGCTTTAATGTAGTCAATAGCTTAGAAGTTGGCCGAAGCAACAAAAGTCAAAACATCTTGGTAGTCGGTGGAGGAAACATCAGTAGAGGCAGATTTAGCTTTTAGAATTAACTGCCCGACGCCGCCGCTTAATGGATTGTTTGAACTAAAGACGCTTTGCATTATTTGCGACAACCCACCAACTGCTGTTCCGGATGAGTTAAAAGGGCTTTCTATCAGAAGAGGACCGCCGGTAGAAGAAATAGCGCTTGTGGCTTGAGCACCATAGCCTTCACTTAGTGATGTTAAATCACCCGAGGTTGAAGTGATTGTATAATTTGAGCTCGGACTATGAAGACCTCCGTATAGCGAACTGACATAAATATTGCCACCGCTTGCGCCGTTAGTTGAGATAGAAGTGTTAATAGTTTGAGTAGAAGTTACGATTTGACCGCTTAGTAGATCGCCCAAGGAGACTACATAAGGCCCAGTGCTCTGAGTAGAAGTGTCAAGGGAGAAGCTAAGTGTCGGAGGGGCAGTTGTCTGAGAAGAAATAGGACCAAAACCAGATTCTGCGAACTGTCCGTTTGTAGCTAGCGCCCTGACATAGTAGGTGGTAGATGGATTAAGCCCAATAATGTAGCTGCCGGCCGCACCTCCAAAAGACGCATATGATTGATAGTCGGATAGTAGTAGTGAAGAACTCAGAGTACCGTCTGGTTGGAGATAGGTTATATTACTGACAAAATTATCGGTACTGACTGAAATCAAAAAGAGTGCGTCGGTTGGATTAGACTGATTATCTAAAACAAAGTGTAGTTTGTTGTAGAATATTCCACCACCATTATCCAGGGTTAGTATTTTTGGAACATTGGCTTGTTGAGATTGAATAAATCCGGGTTTTAGAGTGGTGTTTATGGTAGATGAATTATTCCCAGAATTTCCACCCGTTTCACCTTCTATTGAATAAGTTGTAGTGGAAGAGTTAGCCGAACCGCCGCTCCCAAAACTAAAACTTTGAAGAGAATAGTTTGAAGTAGTCGGCAATGAGGCAAAAAGAAATAATGGATAAATCATTAAAACGCCGAAAAATCTTTTGATGTCCACTTTATTCAACCCCCTGTTTTATATAATTATATCCGATTATCTCCACTGCCACGAAGTTATGATTTGTTTCGATAGATTTATTTCATCGTTTAGGTAATTTCCCGACTGCTGAAGCCCAGTGGTTACGGAAACTGTAGCCAAATAATTGGAACTGGTTAAAAAACAAACAACTCCATCGTATTTATTGGAATAACTGATGAAGTCACCATCGTAATTCTGAATAATGTAATCTGGATTATTTTTTCTGAGATTATATGACGTATTTTCAGACAGACTACCGTTATAGCTATATAAACCAATCTGTACTATAAGCGGGGTTGGATTTAATCTGGTATAAGACCTTGTCAATATAAGGTTGCCGATTCTCTGACTTGAACCGGATTGATAAGAAAAACTCGGTGGTAGCTCAAAACTGAAGTAATCATTCGAGTAATCAACTGGTGAAGTGTTACTCTTGATTTTGGAACCTGAAATAACTGAAGCAGTTTGCTTTACAAGGTATGGCTTACCGATAATTGGAGAGCTAAACTGACGCAAAAATAAAAAGATACTGCCAAAAACTGACAATATCAAAACGACTAGAAGAATTCTTTTAACAACCCTCATCTGATTGTAATTATAGTAAATATATTTAAATTGTGGTAAATTATGATTTGTTTTATGAGAATAAAAAATAGCTATTCCTCGATTTTAGTCATACTATTTTTAATAATATCGGCGAGCGTCTTAGCGCTTTCTATTAATCATCTCAAAAAAAACCAATCACTGAATAATACCATTATCGGGCAAACTACCCTGAAATCGGCCGATGCGTTATCGAAAAACGACAAAATCACATCATCCAAATTCTCTGCAGACGTTTCCAGCTCTTATAACCCAACCAACGTATCAACGACTAACCTACAAGCCAATACGCAGGCTAATCAATCCGGACAATCAAATATTCAAAATGCCGCTAAAGTTTCCGATATCAACTTTCCTATAAATTAGAAAATCTTAATTACGTAACCTCTGACTTTTTCAATATTTAAATCTCCGAAATGTCTGGAATCTTGGCTAAAATGTCTGTTGTCTCCCAAAACCCAATAACCCATCTGACTAACTCGGGTTATTCTTTTAATCTTTAAGATTCCTTGGTTCTCGAAAACAACCAGCCTATTGACTGGATTATGAGGTTTACTTCTTCTTGTTATGACAAATTGTCCAGACCTAACAGCTGGAAGCATGCTGTCGCCCCTTATACGGTAAACTGAAATTGGAAAACTAAGCTTTTTTAGTCTCAGCAAAAATAACCGCAATTTCATCAATCATTTCGATTAATTTATCTGCAAGTGAAACATCGTTATGTGACTTGCAAGCGCTGGCCTGCTTAATTGCTTTCCAGAACATGTCATGTAGCTGGGGATATTTTTCAAGATGCATCTCTTTAAAATAATCTGCCCAAAGAATCATTAAGTGATTTTTTACCAGCTCCGCTCTTTGCTCTTTAATAACAATCGCTCTGGTTTTATTGTAGTCGTCCAAACCGTCATACTTTTCCATGATAGCTTTAACGGATAGTGCCTCTATTCTGGCCTGTGCTGGATCATATACGCCGCATGGTAGATCGCAATGAGCGTACGCTGTTTTAATTAATTTAAATCTCATAATTTCACCCTCCTTAATATAATTATATCTATTTTTGCTCTTTAATCATCATTGAGTGTCGCCATTGTTCAATTTGTTTATGATTCCCTGTTAAGAGAACCTTGGGAACGCCCTGGGAATCAAACATTTCAGGTCTGGTGTATTGAGGAAACTCTCTTGTCTTATCGTCGGCAAAGGACTCAATCTCGGCACTTTTTTCACCTCCTAGAACACCTGGAAGAAGTCTGGTTATAGAGTCCACCATTATCATGGCCGGTATCTCGCCACCGGTCAAAACATAATTTCCAACGCTAAAAACCTCATCAACGTACTTGGTTAATCTCTCGTCATAGCCCTCATAACGTGGGCAAATAATTAGAAAATCGCAATTTGCCTGGGATAATCTTATGGCGTCCGATTGAACATAATTCTTTCCCCTCGGAGAAGGTAGTAATATCTTAACTTCATTAGTGGTTTTTTCTTTAACTGAATTTATCAGGTTATAAAGAGGTTCAATCATTAACAGCATGCCGTCACCGCCACCATAAGGCGTATCGTCGACTTGTCGTCTTTTACCGAGACCAAAATCTCTTATATCGATAATCTGAACATCGATAATATTAAGATCTCTGGCCTTATGAAGCATACTTTGATCAAGCACACCATCAAAAATTTTTGGAAACAGTGTTGCCAAATAAAAAGTAATCAATCTAGATTCCCCGAGACTTTAAACTTCTAAATCATCAAACTCAGCAAGTTCATCTCGAGTCTGTTTAAATCGATCGACGGTTTCGTCGGAAGCGTCATCAACTACTGGTTCTTCAACCGTTTCGGCTTGCTGAGACTCTTTTATCGGGTTCTCGCTCTTGGTTTCATGGCGCGATGAACTTTCATGACCGCCAACTCCGTTATCGACAATTTTAAGATTGTACCTGGCGTCATTTTTTGTGCCTAAAGCTCTGAGTAAAGTCCTGATACTTTGTGCCGTTGCGCCGTGTTTACCGATAACTCTCCCAAGATCCTCCGGATCAACCGTCAACTCTAATAAAACACCTTTTTCATCAATTCGTCTTTCAACTTTAATTTTGTCTGGTTGAGAGACTAAAGATTTGACGACAAATTCAACAAATTGTTGGTCAATACTACTCATACAAGAAACTCCTTTTAGGTATTATTAATACTTAAAATTATAACAAAAAATCTCGGCTAGACCGAGACTTTATTTTTTTGGGTTTTAAAGACTAAGCTTCGGCAGGAGATTCTTCACTGGGCTCTTCGATTGGAGCGACGACTTCCTCGGTCGATTCGGCAGTCTCTACGACTGGAGCATCCGGTTGACTCTCTTCTTCCGGTTTGACCTCATCAACTGAGGCGGGGTTATTCTTTCTCAACTTCTCGGGATTTCTGGTTTTACTTTCAGAAGGTTTATTTTCTTTAACCCAAGCAGGAATTTTAACTTTTTTTAGTTTAAGCAAAGAAACTACTCTTGGCGTTGGTTGAGCACCATTTTTGAGATAACTGCTAGCTTTTTCAGTATCTAGAACAAGTTCTTTAGTGTGAGGATTATACGTACCGATTTGAGCTACAATATTGCCACTTGTAGGTGTTCTTCTCGAGTCTTGAACAATGACTCTGTACATGGCTAGGGATTTTCGACCGGTTCTTTGCAAACGAATAGATAACATAAATTAGATAAGCTTATTGGTTCCTTTTAATTCCGTTACTTAATAAATTAACTATGGGTGTTATTTTACAGATATATTCATCTGTTGTCAAATTGATAATTTTCTAATCTTTATATTTTTCCAGAGCCTTTGACGCTGCTTTTTGCTGAGCGATTTGTTTGGAAGGTCCCTCGCCCGTCCCGGCCAATTGACCGTTAATGTAGACGCCTACCGTAAACAACTTATCGTGGTCAGGGCCTTCCTCGTTCAATACGCGATAAGATGGTGTCGCATCCTCTTTACTTTGAGATACCTCTTGGAGTTGAGATTTGGGATCAACCCAAGACCCGGTTTTTAGAATCTCGTCCAGGGTAACTATTAAACTTTCTCGTATGAATTTAACTGCGCCGACATAGCCTACATCCAAATAGATTGCACCTATAACTGCCTCATAGCAATTAGCCAGTATTTGTTGACGAGCTCTCTCGCTGCCCCTTTTTTCTCCCTTAGACAATCTGATTAGTGGGAAAAAACCCAATTTGTCGGCTACCGCTCCGATGCTTTCCGTTCTCACCAGGCTACTTCGCCAATTAGTCAATATTCCTTCCGGCTGATTAAAATTCTTGAACAGATATTCAGTAACGATTAGCTCTAGTACTGCATCACCTAAAAATTCATATCGCTCATTATGCTCCAATTTTAATTTTTTATGTTCATTCAAGTAAGAACGATGGGTAAAAGCCGTCACAAGCTTATCTATATCAGTAAACTCAAGTTTTAGATTCTCAAGAGCAAATCGTCTGTAAATGTTTGTGTCCATAAAATAGGTGTACTTACTAGAGTTTATTATTCCTGATTTTTTTCATTCCGACTAAAATTAGTTTTCCAATATCATCATAAGCTATTTTATCAATTGCCTCAGTTGATTTAAACCACTTAATATCATTAAGCCATTCTTCGGGCTTAAATTCCTCGCTGTTACTTAAGACCTCTACCAAATAAATATGCATTGTCATGAGAACCAGTGTTTTTTCTCGGCGATAACGAAAATTTACTTTTCCCAGCCAAGAATAAACCTTAAGATTTGCCAGGCCGGTTTCTTCAGTAATTTCTCTTTCAGCGGTTTTTCTGGGTTCTTCTTTCGGTTCAACATGACCTTTAGGAACAGTCCATCTATTTTTTGTATCCTGAATTAACAAAATGTCTATTGAACCATCCTTGGCTCTTCTGAAGACCACGCCCCCGGCAGTCGTTTCATGAACGACTTCCGATATATCGGGTCTTATCTTATAAACAAAATTCTTAATACCTCTGATTGGTTCAGGTTTTTTCATAACTTACCTTATAAATTAAATGTTTTAGCTAAAAAATTACTTAGTCTTTTTAGTTTTCGTCTTTACTTCCGATTGACTGAGGGCTGTCCCAAGTACACCGTTAATGAATTTCGAAGAATTGATATTGCCGAAAGATTTTGCCAGTTCTACCGATTCATTTATGACTACTTTGGGAGGGACGTCTTTCTCGTAGAGCAATTCATAAAGACCGATCCTGAGGATATTGCGATCAATCCGAGCAATCTGATCAATTGGCCATTCCGGCGCTATCGGTTGAAGTTTAGAGTCTAGCTCATCAGATTTTTGGCTAACACCTTTGGCAAGATCAATGGTGAATTTCTTGTCTTCAATCAAATCGTGGTATCTTTCGAAATTGCGTTTAACAATATCTTCAATCGAGCACTTATCATCTCCACAATCTTGCCTGAATTCACACTCAAACAAGCTTTGTAAGACAATGATTCTTCCCAAATGTCGATTTGACGCCATTTATACCCCTTCAAAAGAATATAATTTAAATTTTTAAAAAATACTTGGCAAAATATGCCATCAACTATTTAACTGTTTTTACTACTTTTTTGCCGGATTCTCGAACGGTTGTCCGAACCTTAACCGGTGATTTCGCATTGACTCGACGAGCCAAATCAAGTACCAAGTGACTACGACGGCTACCTGTCCTACGGGGACTTGTGCGCTTCTTTGGCTTACCCATGAAAAATAAATCTCCTTTTTAAATATTAGATATCTTGGACTTTATTTTACTATCTTTAAACTGTTTTTTCAATCTTAAAAGTATAAAACTATCAAACAACAAAATTAATTAATTTACCGGGAACTACAATTGTTTTTTTAACCGGGTTCTGGTTGATATATTTTTTAACCTTATCGTCGTTTAGAGCCAAATCGATTAATTCTTTTTGACTGAGACTATTCAATGCTCTTAATTGTTGACGGACTTTACCGTTTATTTGAATAACCAGTTCAAAATCATCATCCTGGGTCAATGATTCATCAAATACCGACCATGCCTGGAGGTGAATAGAATCTTCTTTGCCCATTAAATGCCACAGCTCTTCTGTTATATAAGGTGCAATCGGCGCCAGTAGCTTCAATAAACTGACAATAACATCATCCCAAGCCGTTTTTTTAACAATAGGACTTTCTTCCTTAATTTTATAAAGATCGTTTACAAACTCCATTAATGTTGCGACGGCTGTGTTAAAACTTAAGTTTTCAAGATCTCTTGTTACTTTCTTAATCGTCTTGTGTTCGATTTTTTTTAATCTTTGGGCCGACGATGAACTTAAATCACCATCAACAGCTTCAATATATTGACTGGTAATCTTCCAGACTCGTTGAAGAAACCGATATGATCCACCCAAGCCGTCGACGCTCCAATTCGAAGCCTGGTTCCAGGGACCTATAAAAAGCTCCATTACCCTTATGCTATCGGCACCGTAACCGGATTCTATTAAACCATCAGGTTCGATGGTATTGCCTTTACTTTTACTCATTTTATTGCCGTCTGGGGCCAGAATCATACCTTGATTTCTAAGGGTTGTAAACGGTTCCGTGAAATCAATCAGTCCCTCGTCATACATTACCTTAGTCCAAAACCTGGCATAGAGAAGATGCATAACAGCATGCTCGGCACCACCGATATATTCATCGACTGGCAACCAGTAATCCGCCTTGGATTTATCAAAAGGCATCTTGTCGTTGTTAGGATCGGCAAAACGTAAAAAATACCAGCTGGAACATGCAAATCCGTCCATAGTATCAGTTTCTCTCTTGGCCGAACCACCACATTTAGGGCAGGTTGTATTAACAAAAGACTCAACATTAACCAGAGGACTTCGTCCATCGCCACTGGGTTCTATGCTCTCAATTTCCGGCAATAAAACCGGCAGGTCCTTCTCATCCAGGGGAACAACTCCGTCTTTCGAACAATAAACTATCGGAATCGGTGCGCCCCAGTACCTTTGCCGAGAAATCAGCCAATCTCTCATTTTGTAATTTACTTTTTCGACGCCGAGTCCCAGTTCAGCCAATTTTTGGACTATTTTTTCCCTTGCCTGAGCAGAATCAAGGCCATTAAATTCACCCGAGGAAACCATTCCACCTTCGTTGACAGTAAATCCGTCGCCGGAATCATCGTTAGATATTACTTGTTTGATTTCCAAATTGAATTTTGTGGCAAACTCAAAGTCTCTTTCGTCATGAGCTGGCACAGCCATAATAGCCCCTGTTCCATAGCCCGCTAAAACATAGTCGGCAATCCAAATCGGAACTTTTTCATTTGACAGTGGATTTATGGCATATGTTCCACTGAATACCCCGGTTTTCTCCCTGCCAGTCTCTTGTCTTTCGATTTCTGACTTTGCTTGAGTGTCTTTGACATATTTCTCAACCGCTGTTTTCTGAGAATCGGCAGTTATTAGGTTAACGATCTGGTGTTCAGGAGCGACAACCAGAAAAGTAGCACCAAAAATAGTATCAGGTCTGGTTGTAAAAACCTGGATTTTTTGGGAACTACCGTCAATCTTAAAATCAATTAACGCACCTTTACTTTTGCCAATCCAGTTTCTTTGCATCGATTTGATGGCTTCCGACCAATTCAGATCATCCAAATCATTTAACAGTCTATCGGCATAATCGGTTATCTTAAAAAACCACTGTTTAAGAGATTTTTTTTCAACTTGATTGCCACATCTCCAACAAAGGCCAGCTTCAACTTGTTCATTTGCCAGTACAGTTTTGTCTACCGGACACCACCATTGGAGACTCTCTTGCTGATATGCCAGTCCTCTTTTATATAAAAGTAAGAAAAACCACTGGGTCCATTTATAGTATTTAGGATCGGTACTGTTAATCTCCCTGCTCCAATCATATCCAAATCCCATTTGGTTTAGTTGAGCTTTAAATCTTTTGGTGTTTTGTTCGATTGCTACAGCTGGGCTAACCTTGTTTTTTATTGCATAGTTCTCAGCAGGTAGGCCAAATGCATCCCAACCCATAGGGTGAAGGACTTCAAACCCTTGCATGCGATTAAAACGAGCCATCGCATCGCCTATTGCATAATTTCTGACATGTCCTACATGCATTGCCGCGCCACTTGGATACGGGAAATACTCCAAGATGTATTTTTTGGGTTTCAGAGAATTATCTTGGGCTTTGTAAATTCCTGACTTGTCCCATTCAGCTTGCCATTTCGATTCAAAATTTTTTGGATTATAGCGATTCATAACTAGAACTGTTTTAAATAATTTGTTGCAAAGGAGGAATTTATTTTATTCTTTTGTTCGAATCTCTCCATTGCGAAAAATAACAATTTTTCGACCAATTCGACATTTGATAACCCAAATTTTTGAAAATTATGGGAATATAAAGAACCCGGTAAAGGATTTATTTCGTTAAAATAAACCTTTCCGACCTTGGAATCTATCAACATGTCGACTCTGGCTATGCCGGTTAAGCCGAAACTTTTATAAATTTTCACACCCAGTTCTTCGGCTTGTTTATATAGTTTTTTAGGTAGCACCGCTGGTACTTGAGAGTAACTTGACGAAGCTTGTCCATTTTTTGAACCCTTCTTGCCGCCTCTCAGGTATTTAGCCTCAAAATCAAAGAAATCAGTCTTTTGAAGTGTCGGTCTCTCAAGATAGGCCGGCTCTGGTACTTCATTGCCTATGATTGGCAGGGTAACTTCGATTAAATTAGAAACCTCCTCCTCAACCAATACTAAACTATCATAATGAAAAGCCAGTTCGATAGCGGTTTCAAGTTCTTCGTTATTTTTTACCCTTGTAATTCCGATTGAAGAACCAAGATGAGCCGGTTTTACGAATAAAGGCCAGTTAAGATTAGTATTTATCTCGTTTATTATCTTGGATGAGTTAGCCTTATAATCTTTATCCTGATAAAAGAGAAAATTAGTAATCGGTATCTTGTTGGCGATTGCCAATTGCTTAGAAATGACTTTATCCATGGCTACGGCGGAAGCTAATACTCCACAACCGACATAAGCTACTCCGGCCATCTCCAGTAAACCCATGAGGTCGCCATCTTCCCCGTAGGTTCCATGAAGAGCGGGGAATACTATGTCAATTTTAACTTTTTTAGAGTTAAAGGATTTACCATTGGATATTATTAGTCCGTCATTAAAACTGATATCAGCCGGCTTTAACTTCTTAGTTAGATTAGCAATTTTACCGGAAGAATAGGTCTCAATGTTCGAGAGAGACTCATCCCAAAACCACTTTCCCTCTTTTGTAATATAGAGGGGCTCGACCTGATATTTTTTGGTAAGTCTTAAAGGTTTTATAACGCTGTTAATAGCAGTAATAATCGAGACATCGTGCTCAACCGAGCGACCACCAAATACAACTAAAATCTTTTTCATAACTATTAATTACATTTAGTATAACAGCGTCTGGACGGATTTTTAATACTATTTGTAATTATCCGGCCAATCATTCTGCATTAAAACCAGGTCGTCCTGAGCCACGAATACGCCTAAATTATTATAAAAATCCAGGGGCTTATCTTCAATAATCAGCTGGCCTTTGAATTTTTCATCCTCCAAACCAGACTTAATGCTATTGGTGGTCGAGTTATCCATTAGAACTACTATATCGGGATTTGCTTTAGCAATTAATCTTCCCATTTCATGATGTATCAGTTTAGAATCTTTTCCTTGATCAACCAAACCGGGCGTAACATAAATTTTACGTTTTCCGGCTAATCGCTTTAAGAGGTTCAGACCGGCTTTTATCCCCTCAATGTTCCCGTTATAGCTGTCATCGATTATCTTGGCACCGTTTAAAACATATGGCTCCATTCGATGAGAAAATGCTTTGGTTTTGGCTATACCTTTTCTGATTTCACTGTCTTTTAGTCCCAGCTGTGACGCTAGTAGATAAACCAGCGCCAAATATTTAACTTGATGAAAACCGATTACATTTGTTTTAAAAGAACTCTTGTTTTTTCCTTTTATCAAATCAAAAGTAGTTTTATTAAATGAAACTTCTACGTTTCCAATTTTAATATCTCCGACATTACTGTCGCTAAAAGTAAGAATATTGTTAGGCAACTTTATATCTTTAAAAAAATTATCAAGATTTAAATAAATATTTTTAGGTTCAACAAACTCCTTGATTGACAGTAAGTCATCGGCTTGTTGTTTGAGGTTCTTGTAATGGTCTTGGTGGACGGGCGCCAGACCTGTTATGACGGCTATGTCAGGATGAGTCAATTTAGCTAATTTCGCGATGTCTCCGTTTTTGCCCTCACCGAATTCGACAATAACTACGTCTTCATTTCCTTTTAGAGATTTTGCAAACTGAGCATGCGAGAGAGCGACATTTTTATTTGCCGGAGAAGCGGCAACCTTTAAGCCCTCCGATAAAACGGTGTTTAAAAACTCTTTCATGGAAGTCTTACCGTAACTTCCCAGCACGGCGATAACTTTACCGGGGTGACTTTTGAAAACCTGCTCAGCTTGAGAAACCAAAACGCGGTATCTGGGAGCTATCACAAAATACTTGGCCAGTTCAATTATGAAGAGTATTAAATAAGGCCAAATTAAAGGATAAGAAAGTATCACGGCGGCGCCATAGTATTGACCACCTATAATTTTATGGCTAAAACCTAGACTAATGACAACAAGTCCGATGATTATTTGTATGACTATCCCAAAAACCAAAATATAGTAAAGGGCGCTGCTAAACTTTGTTTTAACAAATTGTTTACGGCTACTGACTCTGCTGAAATCTTTAGTCTTATTTAACCATTTTAAATAAGCAATTGCATCATACTCACTGGCTTGGAGCATATATGCGATATTTCTTGGAAAACTGGGACGATAAAGGCTAAATAAATTTTTAAACATTCAAAAATCCTACTACTTCTTTAATTAATTTTTCAGGGACTTCCAAATGGATGAAATGGCCTACCCCAGGCAATACAACTAATTTGGAACCACTGATAGACTGTTTGTAAATTTCACCGTAGCTAACCGGCGTAGCCATATCTTTATCTCCGTAAATCATAAGTGTTTTTGCTGCCACCGACTTTGCCGTCACTCTCAAATCCTCGCTGACAACTTTTTTAAAAGTCTCTATCAGATCTTCTTTAATTAATAAATCCGAACCAATCTTATCATAAAATTTTCTTTTTAATTTGTCCCGGTAACCCCTAGGCAGTACAAAAGTTAGAATTTTCCCGAATTTGGCAATAAGCCTAAATGTTTTATTTCTTAAATTATAGTTTGTTCTGATTCCGGCCGCTGCTATCAAAACTAATTTCGGTGATTTTAGATAGCCTGTTGAATAAGCTTTTATGGCGATTGCCCCGCCATTAGAATGACCGATTACGGCGTAGGGATTAACTTTAACTTTCTTTAAGAAACTACCGACAAATGCCGCATAGTCACCCAAACCCCAAGGCGATTTAGGATTATCTGAAAGTCCAAATCCGGGAAGATCGAGGCTTAAGACTCCATAACCGGCTTCCATGAGACCATCCTCCAAGTTTTTTAATCCGTTTCCAGTATCACCCCAACCATGCAACAACAAAACAATTTTAGGTGCTTTGTTTAAGCGGTAGTTGATAACCAGATCATCTATCAAGATTTTCACTAAGTTAAATTATAACCTTAATTTCAGATATTTTGCTTATCTTAAATTGATTTATTTTTCAACGCTTAGGTGACCGGTTTGATTGGAATTATTCCAACGTAAGCTGACAAAGCCGGCGATATCTTTTGGATTACCCTCAGAGTCAACTTCAAAAATCAATTCATTGCAAAATCTGGACGACCAGTTATAACTATTTCCGCTGGCAACCATAATCATTTGCCGAGCTATCAGACTCTCTGGGGATAGCAGGTCGTAATTGCTAACCAGACTATCGACGCTACTGCCAAGCCTATCATTACTTGAAAAATCAATTGGCACAAAAGACCAAACTCGGTTTCTATGAATCAAGCCCCTGTCGTTACCAGCCAACCAGTTAATATACTCTTGTCGACTTAAGGGTCCGTTATCGCTTAGGTATCTTAGTGCGAATTTCTTTTCACCGTTGTCATAAAATTTTTCTGTATTCCTTGAGAGATTTGCATAAATTATCGATTCATCATTGGTCAACTGTGAAGTTTCCGAGGTTTCCAATGCACCGGAAAAATATGTTTTGGCTTTTTTATAAATGAGTTTTCTCTCAGCCATGGTCAAAGTAGGTACAGGCAATAATCTGGTGGAGGTACCGTTAAATTCATTAATATAAGAGTCAGCAATACTTTTGGGAATCTGAGGAGTATCAAATCCAAGTATTTCCCAAAATTGACTGAATACTTTTGCTTGATATCCTAATTCGATGAAGTCAGGCGAATCAATTAATACGGAAAGTTTACCGGCCAGTGATAAATTTTCAACATTAGACACAAGACGTTCTTTAAAATTAAAAATTAGCTGTTCCTCATTAGAATAAACAGGCTCAAAAATTACCCCACCGGATTTTGTAAGTTCGAACAAACGAGGATGTCTCGCATTCGTTAGCTCTGATGACAAAATTTCCGACATAAACTTCCCTCCTTAAATTTGGTGGAGATACGGGGACTCAAACCCCGGACCTCAGCGCTGCCAGCGCTGCGCTCTAATCAACTGAGCTATATCCCCAAAAATTAAAACTAGATAATATTATAACAAAAAAATGCTAAGAAACATTGAGGTTCTTAGCATTTATTCTTCGTGCGCGCCCACCCGAGAAGCGACGAATGGGCAAAAAATTGATGTTTGTTTTAGCTCTTTATTTTCGTCGCTTTTTTATGCGCACGCTCACTTTTAAGCATAACAACTTAAGTCACAATGTCAATCTAACAATTTTTTAAAATCGGCTTCAGTTAGGATTTCCGTCTGATATTTTTTGGCGGCCTCTAGCTTATTTTGTCCCGGCTTATCACCGACTACCAGATAATTGGTTTCTCTGCCTACCGAATTGCCGACAATACCCCCTCTTGATCGGATGGCGTCAAACGCAGCTTCTCTGCTAAATTCCGTCAAAGTGCCGCTGATTACGAAAGATAGACCTGATATTGGGGTTTGTTCAATGGTCTGAAAATATGGCTTGACTCCTAATCCAACAAGTTTATCAACTAAAAGCATGTTGTCCTCACTCAAAAACCACGAGACAATTGATTCGGCAACAATTTGACCGATCCCTTCGATTTCTTCTAATTCTTCATAACCCGATGCAGCCAACTTATCAAAAGACTGAAAGTGCCTCGCCAAATCACTGGCTGTTTTAGATCCAACATGTCTAATTCCTAGTCCGTATATAAAACGGTCCAGAACCGGATTTTTAGATTGATCGATAGCTTCAATTAATTTTTCAGCCGAGATGTCGCCAAACCTATCCAGTTTGACTAGGTTTTCCTTGCTAAGCCTGTAAATATCGGCAATGTCATGGATTAATTTTTGATCAACCAAAAGATTGACATTTTTCTCGCCGAGCGTATTGATATCGAGAGCCGCTTTTGATGCGTAATGGATTAAGCTCTTTTTTAAAATCAGGCTGCCCTTTACTTTTTTCATTCTGTATGCGGCTTCGCCTACCTTTCTAACAAACTCGATGTCGGGATACTGAATTTTAAGGGCCTTTTCCATATCAAACGGTTTAGTATCCTTTGGCCTTAATTTCAATAAGACCTCTTTTACCTGAGGAATAATTTCACCCGCTTTATAAATGATTACCGTGTCACCAACCCTTATATCTTTCTTTTTAATCTCATCGATATTATGGAGTGTAGCATGTTGAATAATAGTACCGGCAACAGTTGTGGGCTTAAAAACGGCAACCGGGTTGGCCGTACCGGTTCTGCCAATACTGATAATAATATCTAATACTACGGTGGTACTTTCTTCGGCTGAATATTTAAATGCTGCGACGGCCCTTGGTGCCTTGCCGACAATACCGAGTTTTCTAAAAGTCGGCCGATCGTTTATCTTAATAACAACACCGTCGATATTGAATTCCAAATCATTTTTAACCTTTTCCAGGTCATTAATTAAATTTAATAAGTTATCTATACCCTTAACAACTCTGCTTTGATTATTAATGACAAAACCGAACTTATCGAGAATCCTATATACCTCCTGATTGGTGGGCAATAAATCGGCATTAGACGAAATAATGTCATAGGCTCTGAATTTTAAAGGCCTCGAAGCGGTTACCCTGGGATCCAGTTGGCGAAGTGTACCGGCAGCTAGGTTTCTGGGATTGGCATAGGATTTCAAACCCTCTTTTTTTCTTTGATTATTGATCTTGACCAGGTCATTTTTATACAAAATCACTTCACCTCTAATCTCGGTTCTGCCCTTTAAAAAACGTTCATCAATACCATTACTGCTTAGTTTTAAGGGAACGGTTTGAATCGTCCTGACGTTTTCGGTTACATCTTCGCCGACAAACCCGTCTCCCCTAGTAACTGCTTGCTCAAAAATCCCGTCGATGTAAATCAGGGATGCAGCTAATCCATCCATTTTTAAATCTACAAAAAATTCGTCATCTATGGATGGCTCGATTTTTTTTAATCTTATAAACCACTTATTAAGCTCGTCTGCCGAAAATATATCATTAATCGATAGCATTCTTTCTTGATGTCTAACTGATTTAAAACCGGCTAGCACCTCTCCGGAGACTCTTTGCGATGGGCTGTCGGCGCTCAGTAAATCGGGGTAAAGTTCTTCGAGCTGTGTTAATTCGTGTTTCAAGCTGTCGGCAGCAGCTTCCGACATAACCGATTTATTTAAAACATGGTAATTATACCTGTAGTCTTCTATCTGTTTTTTAAGAAGCTCTATTCTTTTTTTTGCTTCGGCGTGACTTAACATTATTTAATTTCCAGATATAACTGGTATAGATAGCCGATGATAATCGGCAGAATAACAATGGATATCAGGAAAAATAACCAGCTTGCGATATTTCCGAGTATCAATATTCCGACCACCATGACCACCACAATAGCCAATAAAAGAGATAATAGCATTGTAAGTAGTCTACCCATTAATTTAAACCTGAGACCGGTTAGTGAAGCACTGGCTGCCTTTATGGCCTTAACTGGGGATTGGTTTTGCAAAGTAACATAAAATGGTGCAAACAACGAGGAGCTGGTCATATACAAAGACCAAAATCCGCTCAGCAAAAATATTATTAACCATGCCGATTGCTCGAGGCCACCGACGGCTATTCCATTGTTCTTAACAGTTGAGTACAGTAAGGCTCCGATAGTAACCGGAATCAACTGCACTCCTATATAAAAGATAACCAGCAAGAAAGGTATTACAGGACTCACGCCGTTATATAGAGCATCTTTAACGGTAATCTTATTGGAATGATTAAGTTTATCTAGTGACCAAATTATGGCTAGAGAACCAAATATAAAAATAAAAAATCCGGTAGCGGACGATCCTCCTGTTGTCGAAGATGAATTTGAGCCCATCAAAACCAGTAAAACAGAAAGGCTGGCATTAAGTTTTGAACCGGAGCCGCTAAATACAGAGGTAAACTCATTTCTCAGACTTCCGATATTCAAATTACCGGAAATACCTCTGACAAATACCAAATCGACCAGAAAGTAGATTAATAGAAATACAAGCCAAAATTTACGGTTCATCCATAAAGAAAGAAGAGATTTCTTCATAAGCGATATACTGCCGCTAATATTAATATCTCTTTTGGGAGATTTTGTTTTACTTTTATTGGCCGAGATTCTTTTTTGATTTGGCATAAACTAGACTGTTGTCTCTCCCTTTTGCAATCTGGCAATTCTTTCGGCTATCGGAGGGTGGGTGGAGAACAAATTGGTTATACTATGACCCTTTAGGGGATTGGCAAAAAAGAAATGGGCGGTCGCTGTATTCTGTTTTTTTAACGCAGAACCGGTTTGAGAAATTTTAGTCAAGGCACTTATCAATCCTTCGGGATACCTAGTGGTCATTACAGATGTTGCATCCGCCAGATATTCTCTTTGCCTTGATATTGCCAACTGGATTAAAGTTGCCACAATCGGCGCCAGAATTGCCGCTACGATACCAAGGATTATAAAAATTTGATTATTCTCTTCTCGGTCATTACCGCCGAAGAAAGCAATTCTTATCATTATATCGGCAAGTAAAGATATGATAGCCGTCAGTGCAAAAGCAATCATATTAACCACTATGTCATAGTTCTTAATGTGACCGAGTTCATGGGCCAAGACAGCTTCCAGTTCCTGATCATTCATAATTTCCAATAGTCCCGAGGTTACGCAGACATAGGATTTTTCCGGCTTACGACCGGTCGCAAAAGCATTAGGCGAGGGATCATTGATAATGTAAACCTTTGGAGTTGGTAGACCATCGGTAATAGCCAAGTTTTCAACTAAACGATAAAGCCTGGGGTTATCTTTTTTTTCTACCGGTTTAGCTCCGGTTAACGCCAGCGACATCCTGGAGCCGGCGAAATATGAAAAAGCCGCATAAGCCAATGAGCCGATTAGTGCCCCGTAAAAAACGCCCGTACCGCCGTTTAAATACTTTGCAAACAACCACACTATCAAAGAAACAAAAGCAACAAAGAAAAACATAATGTAGACGGTTCGTCGCTTATTCTGAGCTATCTGGCTATACATAATTAATCCTTAGATTAAAATTGAACGTTGACGGGTTCAGCGACTGTTTCTTGTTCGCTTTCAGGTAACTCGAAGAACTCTTTGTCGCTGTTAAAACCAAGCATCGAAGCAAAAATATTGCTCGGAAAAACTTTCCTTTTGGTGTTAAAATCTCTGACCACTGTGTTATAAAAACGTCTTGATGCCTGTATCTTGTCTTCAGTATCGGTTAACTCGGCTTGCAGATCAAGAAAACCTTGGTTGGCTTTAAGATCTGGGTAATTCTCAGCAACGGCAAACAGACTTTTTAAGGTTTGTTGGAATTGATTTTCAGCTTTTGCGGCTTCAACAGGACCGGAAGCGTTCATTGTACTGGTTCTAGCAGCTGTAACGGCTTCAAAAACGCTACTTTCATGCTTGGCATAACCCTTAACTGTATTGACCAGATTCGGTATCAAATCGGCCCTTCGTTTTAATTGTACTGTTATATCACTCCAAGCTTCGGCTACTCTCTGGTTCAATTTAACTAAACCGTTATAAATACCTATTGCTACAATAAAAATCAAAACTATAACTACAATTGCTACAATTACATATACATTCATATCTTAAACCCCCTTCTAATACTGTCTATAGCTAAATTATACATCAATTTTTCCAATTATTCTCTAGGATTCAAACACCTTAGTAATATATAATTTATCTAAGTTTTACAATGAAGAAAAAGTTTAAAAAAAGTTTAGTCTATTTATTGTTATGTCTGATTATTTTAGGTGTTTTTAACGCCTATTTCAACTTCATTCTACCCATTAAATCAACCGGTTACTCTAGTACTTTAAATATTGCTTCAACACCTAAAAACATTAGCTGGCCAAAGACCGGTGAAGCGGCAGCTGGTATTGTCGGCCAAGAACTCATAATCTCAAACAATCCGCAAATTCCATCTCAAACCGCTTCAACCGCAAAATTAATAACCATACTATCTGTTTTAAAAGTCCATCCATTAAAAATCAATCAAGACGGTCCAACAATTACCATCACCCAACAAGACTTAAATATCTACAATCAATATGTCAGAGAGCAAGGTTCGGTCGTGCCAGTACAACTAGGTGAGAAATTAAGTCAATATCAGGTAATGCAAGCCATGCTACTGCCATCGGCTAACAATTTGGCCGATGCTCTGGCTATCTGGGCATTTGGCTCACTGTCGAATTACGCTAATTACGCCAACAATTTCTTGAAGTTAAACGGAATTAACCAAACCCATGTTGGTAAGGACGCCAGCGGTCTTGATCCATCAACCACGTCCACGGCCAGCGATTTGGTAAAAATCGGTGAAATGGCAATCCAAAATCCAGTAATTGCACAAATAGTCGCAACCAAACAAGTTACAAACTTTCCGGTTGTTGGAAATTTTTCCAACCTTAATTTTCTACTGGGCCAAAATGGAGTCATTGGCATCAAAACAGGTAATACCGACCAGGCAGGCGGGGTTTTTGTTTCGGCGTCAATAAAAGAAATAAATAACAAACCGGTAACTATAGTGACGGCCGTCATGAAATCTAAAGATCTAATGGATGCTTTGACGTCTTCCTCTAGTCTAATAAACTCGCTTCAAAACGATTTTCAAAGACAGACATTTTTAAGCAACAAACAGACAGTCGCCTATGTGAAATTACCCTGGGGACAAAAAGTCGGTATTCATCTAAAAACCAATATCGAAGGATACTCTTGGATAAACGAATATCAAACAATTGTCATCAACATTAATCCAATTAAAGTAAATACAAATTCAAACGAGATTGTCGGGACGGCGAGTCTGAAAAAGAATTTTGACAACACCTTTTCGAGCTATAATCTTTACCTAAATCAAACTATCAAACCACCGCTGAAGTGGCTATTGTTGCATATTAACTACTAGAACATTCACAAAAGCTCGTAGCTTAGTTCAACTTACCAGTAACAAAAGTAAAATGGTGGGCGAGGAGGGACTCGAACCCTCAAGGCTTTAAAGGCCAATGGATTTTAAGTCCATCGCGTATACCAATTCCGCCACTCGCCCTAATCAATTGGTAAAAACATATTAACACAGATGAATTTTACCGTTCAATTTAATTGGAGGCGCCTACCGGAATTGAACCGGCGTAAAAGGTTTTGCAGACCTCTGCGTAACCACTCCGCCAAAGCGCCATCAATATTAATAAATGATACCAAAGTTTAGTCTTATTTAACACCTTCTATCTAAAGTTCTTTTGAAGCTCCGATAGTATGAGCCTGGCTACATTTCTAATATTTTTACTATCGACTGATAATACGTCTATCGGTCGATAGAGTTGATCATTTTTAGAGACAGATATTATTTTGAGCTCACCGGATTTGATATAATTATCAACCATTTGCCTCGGTAAAAAAGAGGCACCCATGTCTTTTAAAATAAGCTGCAAAATAAAAGCCGGACTGGTAGAATAAAATGATTTATTGACCGTAACGTTGTTTTTAGTCAAAAAGTTATCAATTAAATTTGCCGTATTGGAGTTGGCGTTGTAGCTCAAAAAGTTATCAATCAGATTATACTTACTAAGTGACAGGCTATAATGCTCGTAGCTTTTGGCACTACAAACCAAATAGAAAGGCTCTCTGACACTACCGATATACTTCTTATTGCTAATTGAATAAACTGGCTTGGTAATACATATTATATCCAGTTCCGATTTATTAAATCTGTTTAATAAATTATCGCTGTTATTTATTGTCAAATTTAAAGTAGACAGTTCATCAATCTGTTTGAAAAATGACTGAGATTCTAGAAACAATGTCTCAGCTACACTATCAATTAATCCTATTTTAAGATTAATCGGTTTATTCTTAACGGTAATCAAATCTAATTTGAGCAGTTCTGTGCTATTTTTAGCAGACACGCCGTATTTATATACTAGTCTACCGGCTTCGGAAATCTTGAAACTTTTATGAGAGCGAACGATCAGGTCGGTTTTAAGATTTTTTTCCAAGTTTTTTATTGCAACGCTAAGTGCTGGCTGTGATATATGCAACTCCTTGGAAGCCAGTGTGAAACTTCCTTGATCAATCAAGCAAACAAACTTTAAAACATCTTCATACATAAATTTAATTTATACAAATATTAACATTTTCTATTATTTATTTATATATAAATTAGCTATGATTGATATTAAATTAAGGGGGAATCATGGTTAAAAAGGAGATAAGGGTTGCAGTTGTCGGATTGGGTAACTGCGCATCGTCTTTAATACAAGGTTTGTATTATTACAGAAACTCTAAGAAAGAAGAATTTGTTCCAGGTTTAATGCATGTTAATTTCGGAGGATACTACATAGAGGACATAAAAATAGTAGCCGCATTCGATGTTAACAGCAACAAAATAGGCAAAGATATCGGAGAGGCGATTTATGAAAGTCCCAATAATACAGCAATATTCGCCAAAGTACCTAAGACCGGTGTTAAAGTTCAAAAAGGACCGGTACTCGACGGTGTTAATAAATATACTGCTGAAGTTGTACCAGTTAATCAAAAACAAAAAGCGGTTGATGTTGTAAAGATTTTAAAGGACAGTGGAGCTGAAATAGTAATCAACTATTTACCGGTAGGGTCTCAGAAAGCCACCGAATTCTATGCCCAATGTGCCATAGATGCAGGATGTGGTTTTGTTAATTGTATACCGGTATTTATTGCTTCAGATCCCAAGTGGGCAAAAAAATTCGAAAAAGCCGGACTACCGGTTATTGGTGACGATATAAAAGCCCAGGTCGGAGCAACAATAACTCATCGAACACTCGTTAATTTATTTCTAGACCGCGGCATGAAAATTGAAAGAACATACCAACTAAACACTGGTGGCAATACTGATTTCTTAAATATGCTGGAAAGAGAACGTTTATCATCGAAAAAAATTTCAAAGACAGAATCGGTTAAATCAATGATAGAAGCCAGAGGTCAAACTATAGATGATGATAATATTCATATCGGCCCGTCGGATTATGTACCATGGCAGAAAGATAATAAAATCTGTTTTCTAAGAATCGAGAGTAAGCATTTCGGCGATGTGCCGATGAACCTTGAACTGAGATTATCGGTAGAGGATTCGCCTAACTCAGCTGGTGTAGCCATAGATTCTATACGGTGTATGAAGCTTGCACTCAATAACAAATTAAAAGGTCCAATCATAGAACCCGCAGCCTTCTTCCAAAAAAGACCGCCAAAACAATTTGAAGATCGAATTGCCAGACAGATGGTTGAAGATTATATAGAAAAATACAGACTAGTTGGTTAAAAACGATCACCGAACGACCGGGCTAAAAAGAGTAACCATAGACATGATCCAACTAAAAATTGTTTGATTTGAGTCGTCATTCCCAATCAAATTGAAATCATTGTTAATGTTACCTGATTTGAATTCTTTTCTATATCTTTCATTGATTAATATTCTGAAATATTCAATATTCTTAATCAAAAAATCAAAATCATAAAGCCTAATAAAGTCAGAAATCGATGAAAGCGGCTCTTCCACGCCAAGTAATTCCAAGAAAATCCTGATACTCGATATCAATTCCCTTTCTATCTCTAATCCCGCTTGGCCGGACGCAGAAAAACTTTCATAGACTTCAAAGATCCGATCCAATTGCGAGATTATTTCATCAAAATTTTCTATTTCTTGATTAATATTATTTAAATCTTCAACAAACTCCTTAAATACTACAACTACCGGTAAATATTCTTTTTCTTCACTATCCTCTTTTGCCTTATCAAACTTTTCATAGAACAAGCTCATCTCGGAAACAATTTGCAAATCAGCAGTCTGATATTCGAGGAGATAAGATACACCATCGTTTTCAGTGTCATTAACCGTTTCGCTTATTTCTTCACCCAAATCAATATCTATAGATTCTTCAAAATCATCAAACGTCGATTCAATCTGAAATTTTGATAGTTCGGTTTTTTCTTCGAAATTACTTAACGACTCATCAGAATCGATGATAACTTCCGGATCTTTTTTCTCAACTAAGGTTGGTGTTTGATCATCTGACGGTACGACGATTTCTAGCTTATTTGCAAAAACCTTTTTTTCTCTTTCTTGTCTTATTGGTTTTTCAGACTCTGATGATTTGGGCGTATTAGTGACAACTTCTGTTTTTGAAGGTCTATTACTTGCTTTTTCTGGATTAATCGCTGGGGTTTGAAGTTTAGTTTCTTGTCTTATGACTATTGGCTGGTCTTCAATCAGGACGTCTCTAAAAATCTCCTGGCTTTCAAGTATAGAATTTCCACTTTCAGTGATAGCTTGAGGTTTATCCAAAATCTTTCTGCTACTAAAAACCTCCTCAAATTTATCTGTTTTAGGTGTTTCGACCACTGATTCTTCTCGGCGATTTTTTACATTATTTTCTTTAGTTTCCTTGGTCAGATTCTGGGATCTTACATAGAATTTAGCTAGGCTTTTAACGTCTTCGATTGACCCTTTAGCCGCCACTTTAGCCAAAAAGTCACATTTAAGAAGTTTCTTTACATCAATAGAATCTTCATACTCTACCGCCTGGCCATTTTCATGAACATAAACCGACGAGGGCTCTTGTTTGTTTAAAACTACCGAACTTTCTAAACTCTCCGACATTTTATTTAATTTTTAGATTTTTTTACAAAACTTGGTTTTCTTCACTTAAATAATGATCTATTGCCAAAACAATACCGTTTCCGAGCTCCGTTTTCTCCGGATCTCCATCACTCATTGATTTATATAATTTTATTAAACCGATAACAGGTTCACAGACCAGCAAGAATTCCCTGCCTTTGATAGGCCCCTTAGAGGTTCTGTATGTATTATCGGCCAGACCGCCTCTATCAAACATTTCTAGTACTGATTGACCGTCAAGTTCATCGGGTTTTTGTGTTGGTTCTAATTCCATAAACGTTTTAATTATATCAGAATTAGGCAAAATGAACTGTAGCGCCAATTGAAAGTCGCCCAGCTAAATGACTAATCAAATCTTGTCTTACTTCTTCAATTGATTTAGTACCGTCTACCACAACAGTATTTTGATTGAATTCAGACGACAACCACTCATAGCCTTGATAAACTTTTTCAAAGTATGTCTCCCCCATAGACTCAAAATAATCTTGTTTCGTCTCATCTCTTTCAATCATTCTTTCTATAGCCACATCGACCGGTACTTTTACAATAACAACCAAATCAGGCATAAAAAATCTACCCAGTGCTTGTTTCATTCTCTCCACAATATGTTGATGGTCTATGCCTTCCCCAAATCCCTGGTAAGCAACAGATGAAAACCAGTTTCGATCACTAACAACGTGTATGCCGTTATCAATATTGGGCTCTATCACTTGAGCTGCCAATTCACGGCGACTGATGGTGAACATATCTAAATTTGATTCGGGTAATCGTTTAATCGAAGAGTTCTTTATTATTTTTCTTAGCAAACCGCCAATAACAGTGTCACCCGGTTCTGCGATGGTAATTGCCGGTTCAGAAATCTCTTTAAAATAAGAACCCATTTCATGAAGTTGGGTAGTAGTACCCGCTCCATCCAAACCTTCAATTACAATATACTTGCCTTTCAAGTTCATCATTCCTGTTCTAATTCTAAAATTTTACTGTAATCATCTTCAAAATTTATCATTTTTCGATACTGGATCCAGCCCGTAAAATTACCGCTTTGATTGGATTTATATCTTTCAATGTTTGTTATGGGCCTAGCAATATGTTCAAAAGGAGACATATGTCCATTGTTTCTGAGTTGGTCGTGAAGATCGATATCTTTCTGAGGATCCCTTACCCCGTCATGCGTTAGATAACTGACTCTGGCGCACCTAGCCACGGATAAACGCCTAAGAGTCTCGATAGGAAATTCTTCATACTCTTCATTTTTAACAAACGGCAGATGCCATTCATCATCCAATAACGCTCTGGGAATACTGGAATCGATAGCCTGTCGCATCATTTGTGCTGCCTTCTGGAGTTCAGGTTGCGCATTTTCGTGATCTCTCAATGCAAAAAAATTATTCCACTCAGTCGATGATATAATAACAGTTTGCCACATCCACGGTTCAAGTAATCTGGATACTAAACTTTTATGAAGCGGTTCGCTCAAGGTTTCAAAGTCAGGATGATAAGAGCTATTCATACGGACAATTTTCTCCTTAAGAACATTGTCCTTGATTTTATTCAAGCCACCAGATAAGGCAACAGCTCCAAGAACAGCGATATCTCTCATGAATAACCAATTTTCTTCAGCCAATGCCTCATCAACTTCCGAAAGTTCTTCACCTTCCTGCATACCCGGTATATTCTTACCCCACTTGATTGGCATGAAAGGATCTTCAATAATCCTGTTTAGCTGTTTTTCTACTGGTATAGCCCTGGAACTGGCTGAATTTCTACTAAATACCCTATGGGTATTAAGTTCGGCCAAGACTATTCGAGGCAATGTTACCTCAATCGTAGTTAGTCTATCTTGATTCAGACTGATAGAATCTAGCAATACTTCTGCAGAATATGCCATAATTAAACCTTTCTCCCAGCCCGGTTCGTTTCAGTATATTTTACAGACAATTGATAATTCAAACAACCCTACAAAAGTGATAATTATCTCGTAAAATTTAAACATCATTTTAAATTTGTTAAATTATTATTATGGTTAAACGTTTAAACTTGGTAAACGACATCTTCCTTGCAGATATCATTTTAATAATATCTCTTTTAATTGATGTTTTAATCAGACCCGAATCACTCGCCAATAATAGTGGCATAAGTTATTTCGGAATTTTTTTAAATACACTACCCGCCTATGTGGCAGGTTTATCTATGTCCAGCTACATTATCGCTCGGTTTGCTTTTTTAAAAATCAAAAAATACCGGGTAGTCAGAGTTATGTTGATTGCTCTTTTTCCTTTTAATCTATTCCTGATTACTTTTCCGTACGACGTAAATAGGTTCTATGCCGACGTGCATCAAACTTTCGGTGTCTTAATTTTCGTCTTCGAACTGTTAATTTCTCTTTATATATCCGAGAAATTGGGAAAAATATTTTTCAACCGCCTACTTCTGTCGATTGAATTGATCAGCGGATTATTCTCAGCTTACTACCTAGCACCGAAAAACGGATTTTTAATGCAGGCTCAGATAATTTATCAGATAGCATTTGGATTAATGCTTTTAGTTAATTACCAGCAACTTCAAAATAAGGCTACTAATTTGACAAAATAAGGTTTTTCTTATATTTTATACTAATGAATAGTAGGAGTAACAAGATTAATCCCGATTGGAATAAAGACAGGTTTGTTGACGATAAACCAAGAAAGTTTTCTGAGGAATTCCACCGCCGCTTCGACCATCGAAGCAGAACTGGTGTTAATTTAACGATTGGTGGTTTTACTCTGGGAGTAGTCGGTGGTTCAATACAATTTATTGAGTCAATAATTCTAAACGATTTTATTAAAACCCCGGACATATACAAGCTTGCAGAAGGGACTGGACTTGGACTGATGTTTATTGGAGGCGTACTACTAAGCTTAGGGTCATTTGAGTCTCGTAACGATTAAACTTTGGATATACAATGAGTAGGTGCACTATTACTTACTCTTAACAGGTCTAGTGTTTATTGTCGGACTTATACCGGCATTCGGTCCTCCGTCCTGGATGTTCGCCGTATTTTTTTATCACAGTTACCATCTATCATTCCCCTTGGTAATTGTTCTAACAGCTTTTTCTACTACCGCTGGACGATTAGTTTTGGCCATTATCACTAAGAAAGTCAAAAAGCTATTGCCGGAAAAAACTATAAAAAATCTAGATTATGGAAAATCTTTGATTCTTAAAAAACAGAAAAGTACCTGGCTGTTTTTAGGTCTTTTTGTTTTGTCCCCATTGCCTTCCGCTCAATTATTTGAAGCAGCCGGCTTAATAGAATCAAGGCTCTTGTATCTCGGTGGAGCCTTTTTTGTCGGAAGATTGGTCTCTTTGAGTTTTTATCTTATTCTATCTAAATTTGTGGTTCAAAATATTACTAGTCTATGGAGCGGCGGACTCTCCAATCCCTGGATGCTGGCAGCCGAGATTTTGTCAATTGTATTAGTTTTGATTTTACTTAATTTAAAGTGGTTTCTATTTAAAGTATTAAAGAAGAATTTGTGACGACTTAGAAATAATAGCTAGTAAATATAGGATAGCCCTTGCTATTTCACCAACACAATATTTGTAGAGACAAAATGATTATTTTGTATCTTGAGCAGTAAAATTTAAACATACAGAGTTGATACAGTAATATTTACCGGTTTTGGAGATTGGTACATCCTCAAATATGTGCCCTAAATGCGCCCCGCAATTAGCGCAAACTACCTCAATTCTTTCCATGTCATGACTATTGTCGGTCACTTGTTTTACTCTTCCCTCTATCGCTTGATCAAAACTTGGCCAACCAGTACCTGATTCAAATTTATCATCAGATAGAAATAATTGTGTCCCACAACCAGCACAAGAGTACATTCCGCTTAGCCTATTATTAAGCAATTCACCAGAAAACGGCACTTCAGTAACTTTGTCTCTTAATGCTGCAAGTTGTTCTCTGGTTAGCTTATCTAAGTTTTTAGCTTTTTTAGGATCCATATCTATAATTTATTTCAAATTAAGGATTTTTCTGTACGAATAAAATGACAAGTATATCCACCAGGATGTTTACGCAAATAATCTTGATGAAACTCCTCGGCACTATAAAATTTAGTAAATGGTTCCAGCGAAGTCACGACAGGATTTACATATAGTTTCGATTCATTGACTTTTTTAATTACTCTTTTAGCATTTTTTAGTTCTTCTAAATTTTGGTAGAAAATTGCAGAGCGATATGACGATCCGACATCATTTCCTTGCCTATTTAAGGTTGTAGGATCGTGAATTCTGAAGAAAAAATCGAGCAACTTATTATATGTAGTGATTCTTGGGCTATAAGTAATAGCCAAAGTTTCGGCGTGTCCAGGATGGTTATCGTAAGTGGGGTTATCGTTTGTTCCACCTGTGTATCCGACTTCCGTATCTATAACTCCCGGTTGCTCTCTAAATAGTTCTTCCAGACCCCAAAAACATCCACCCGACAAAAAAACAGTTTTATTCTTTTTCATATTTTAAAATACCCTCGGCGGATTAAAAAAATTTGAAAACATCTTATTTAAAATATACTAAAATGATCAACAGCGAAAATTGGTGCGGGTCAGGGGACTCTAACCCCTGGCCTCGTCCTTGGCAAGGACGCGCTCTAAACAACTGAGCTAGACCCGCAAATATTCTGGTGGCTCCTCCCAGACTCGAACTGGGGACACAAG
>JAKBGO010000028.1 GCA_021833065.1 bacterium | reverse complement strand
CACCAAAAATAAACGGTTATTTAGTAGTAAGTTTAACAATAGCAAATGCTTGACCATATCTGTTAAATTTGCTAGAATTTATCAGTTAACTTGAGTTTAAGTAGAATCCAGTTAATTTTTTAATAAGATTTATCATAAACTCAAGTTCAGATGCGGGACATATGGGTATCGATTATTAGGTACTTGTTCATCCTAAGCACTCTAGAGTTTAGTAATTTAACAATTCGGCAATCGAGAAAATTAAATATTTAATTTTTGATAATCATCAGAAATTAATCAATTGGGTATCGTAATTTTTACGATACTTTGTAAAAAGTTACTAAAGCGCATATAAAGAATGCCTAGACGTAAGATACCGATGAAGGACGCGAGGAGCTGCGATAAGCTTCGGGGAGTAGCTAACTATACTTTGATCCGAAGATTTCCGAATGGGGCAACCCCACAGGAGTAATGTCTTGTGACGTAAATCTGAATACATAGGATTTATTAGTGGTAACCGGGAGAACTGAAACATCTTAGTACCCCGAGGAAGAGAAAGTAAACAACGATTCTGCTAGTAGTGGCGAGCGAACGCAGATCAGCCCAAACTTTTTATGCTTTCCCACTCTTTATCAGTGATAATTTTTATCACTGGCAAAGAGTGAGAATAAGTGGATAGACGAATGTATAAAGAGGGTTGTGACACTATAAATAACTAATACGAAGCTTTGGATTTATCCAGATTTTCGTATTGGTAGATTAACCTATCATTGTTAATCATAAGGTAAAAAATTTGCGAGGCGAGTAGAAGCAGTTGGAAAGCTGCGCCATAGACAGTGACAGCCTGGTATATCAAGTATCGCAAACCTTATAATTTTATTATGTCGAGTAGGTCGGGACACGTGAAACCCTGACTGAATCTGGGAGGGCCTCCTCCCAAGGCTAAATATATCTTACGATCGATAGTGTACAAGTACCGCGAGGGAAAGGTTAAAAGAACCCCGTAAGGGGAGTGAAATAGATCCTGAAATTATATGCGTACAAGGAGTCGGAGCCGGCTTGTCCGGTGACGGCGTGCTTTTTGTAGAACGATCCAGCGAGTTATTGGTATGTGCAAGCTTAGGTTATTTAACTGAGGCATAGTGAAAGCGAGCCTGAATAGGGCGAACAAGTACATATCAATAGACCCGAAACCAGGTGACCTAACCATGGACAGGCTGAAGCGCAAGTAAAACTGCGTGGAGGGCCGAACCGTAGCGAATTGCAACACGCCCGGATGATCTGTGGTTAGCGGTGAAATGCCAATCGAACCTGGAGATAGCTGGTTCTCCTCGAAATAGCTTTAGGGCTAGCGTTGTACGGTAGCTAACTGGGGTAGAGCTCTGTTTCGGACCGAGGGTCGCAAGATTACTCATCCTTGACAAACTACGAATACGGTTAGTGAAACTACAGCAGTCAGAACGGCGGGGCTAAGCTCGTCGCTCAAAAGGGAAACAGCCCAGACCTCCAGCTAAGGTCCCTAAATATACACTAAGTGGGAAACGAGGTGAGATTTCTTAAACAACGAGGATGTTGGCTTAGAAGCAGCCATTCATTTAAAGAGTGCGTAACAGCTCACTCGTCAAGAGATCTTGCGCGGAAAATGTAACGGGGCTCAAGTGTATTACCGATGCTGAGGATGTGTGCAGCAATGCATGCGTGGTAGAGGAGCGTTGATATCGCAGTGAAGTTAAGTCGCGAGGCTTGGTGGAGCGTTATCAAGTGAGAATGCTGGAATGAGTAACCATAAGGCAGGTGGAAATCCTGCCCACCGAAAGAGCAAGGTTTCCTGGTCCACGGTAATCGAACCAGGGTTAGTCGGGCCTAAGCCGAGGCGAGTAGCGTAGGCGATGGACAACGGGTTAATATTCCCGTACTAACATTAAATTGTTTGTTATGCGCATCATATTAGTAGAAGCGGATTCACGGTTATATCCGTCTAACTTCGAGAAAAGCGAAGGAATGAAATGACCATTACGGTTAAATTTCTATAAAAGTGGTGACTAGAAAAGATAGCAAGCGCGTGTTTAGTGTTAACCGTACCGCAAACCGACACAGGTGCTCAGGTCGAGAAGACCAAGGTGTACGAGTGATTCTTCGTCAAGGAACTCGGCAAACAAGCGACCGTAACTTCGGAATAAGGTCTGCCCCGTCATTTTGCTTATCATTGATAACAAAATGGCAAAGTTTTGCGAAGTTTATTGATATTTTTTAGCAGTTTTGTTTTTAAGTTTATAACTTCTTAGAAATCACAAACTGCAAAATCGAGATTTTTATATCGAGAAACTGGCTAAACCCCAAATTTTTTATCATCAAGATGGTAATTAAAATGACGGGGCCGCAGCTAAGGAACCCATGCAACTGTTTACCAAAAACATAGGTCTCTGCTAACACGAAAGTGGATGTATAGGGGCTGACGCCTGCCCGGTGCTGGAAGGTTAAGGAGAGAGGTTTACGCTTTGAACTGAAGCCCCAGTGAACGGCGGCGGTAACTATAACCGTCCTAAGGTAGCGAAATTCCTTGTCAGGTAAGTTCTGACCTGCACGAATGGCGTAATGATATGGGTACTGTCTCGACGAAGAGCTCGGTGAAAGTGCATTGACGGTAAAGATGCCGTCTGTCCGCAGCAGGACGAAAAGACCCCGTGGAGCTTTACTACAATTTGGCATTGAGCCAAGTCGTATTATGTGTAGCATAGGTGGGAGACTTTGAAGCTTAAGCGCTAGCTTAGGTGGAGTCATCGGTGAAATACCACCCTTAATACGATTTTGTTCTTACCAAGGCCGCAAATTGCGGATCAATTTTATTTTGGTCCTCAATTTCCGGTCTTGGGACCGTGTCTGATGGGTAGTTTAACTGGGGCGGTTGCCTCCTAAAGAGTATCGGAGGCGTTCAAAGGTTAGCTAAATTCGGATGGAAATCGAATTGATAGTGTATACGCATAAGCTAGCTTGACTGTGAGGGCGACAACCCAAACAGGTACGAAAGTAGGAGTAAGTTTTCCGCTGTCCGTGCATTACGCACATGAGTGTGGTATCGGCAGCGCTTTCGGATAAAAGTTACCCCGGGGATAACAGGCTTATAGCGCCCAATAGTTCACATAGACGGCGCTGTTTGGCACCTCGATGTCGGCTCATCACATCCTGGAGGTGAAGCATCTTCCAAGGGTTCGGCTGTTCGCCGATTAAAGTGGTACGTGAGCTGGGTTCAGAACGTCGTGAGACAGTTCGGTTTATATCCGCTGTGGACGAAAAGAAATTTGAGAGGCTTTGCTCCTAGTACGAGAGGACCGGAGTGAACATACCTCTGGTGTACCAGTTGTCCTACCAAGGGCATTGCTGGGTAGCTATGTATGGACCAGATAAGCGCTGAAAGCATATTAAGCGCGAAACTGACCTCAAGATTATATTTCTCTATGGAGCCCCCAGAAAGATGATCTGGTTGATAGGCGCAAAGTGGAAGCATAGTGATATGTGTAGCTGAAGCGTACTAATAGGGCCATCGACTTTTTACAATCTATGATTTAAGTATTTTTTAAGTACTTAAGTCTTAGATCAATTGGTTAATTTTTGCTGATTATCCGGTATTTAATTGATTGCTTGGACATCGATAGTAGGTTTAATAATTTGAAAATATTATTTGGTGCCCATAGCGTGAGGGAAACACCTGTTACCATATCGAACACAGTAGTTAAGCCTCGCAGCGGTTACAATACTTGGGGTTCACCCCCGGGAAGATAGCACGGTGCCAAATTATAAAGAACCACTCGGCAAAACGGGTGGTTTTTTTATTGACCGTCTTACTTCTTATCCTTATAATCTTTAACAGGAAGTGATATATGAATAACGACTTTAATCAAACAGCTTATCCTAAATCCTATACTCATTCTAATAAGTCTAGGAAAAAATCAAAAGGCAACCTTTTCAGATTTATTTTTGAGCTATTAGCGGTTGTCATTATAATTTTGGCTGGAGTGTATATCTGGAATCTTAGATCAGATAACGCAAATCTAGTAAAAGAGGTGGCAAGCGATAACGCCAACCCCCAGGCTTTAGTTCAAAAACAGACTAATCAGATAGTTTCGGCGGTTCGTGCATTGCTTGGCAATAAACTACCGACTAATGAAGTACCAGTTATCGCTACGGTTACCGACGTAAATGCCGTTAAGAAACAGGCGGCTTTCTTTAATTCCGCGAAGTTGGGCGATAAGGTGCTTTTTTACACCAAAAACGGCATAGTCATTTTGTATAGGCCGAGTGATAATTCGATAATTGCCGACGGTCCTTTAACTTTCAACAAATGATTGCCCGATAGATTTGACTTTTAAGCTTAAGTATGTTAGTATAGCGATAATAACTACTTAATTTATTTAAGTTAGATATTCAAAAAGAGGGTTTCGGTTGAAAAACCGGAGCTCTTTTTTTAATAGGTAATAGCATTAAAGAGGTAGGAGTTAATATGTCTGGTACAAAAGCTGGCGGTCAATTAGCCGCTAAAACCAATAAAAATAAATATGGTGCTGATTTTTATGCAAAGATCGGTTCTAAAGGTGGTAAATTAGGTCACACAGGCGGATTCTTCGCTAACCGGGAGCTGGCTAAGTTAGCTGGCGCTAAAGGTGGCCGAATTTCAAGAAGAAGCAAGAAGTAGACAGTCTAAACCGTCGTTCTATAAGGCCTGCAAAATCTGGATGGCGTTACCTTCCATTTGCTGTGACAATTGTAGCAGGAATAGCCTTTTAAGCTGGATAGTTGAAGATTTCGAATACCGCACGTCGGGCATTCACTTCTTTTAGCTATCCAGTCTCGATAGCTATCCAGACAATCCTCGATGTGGTTTATATCAATCTTGATGCCGATTTTTCTGGCAATATTTTTAGCTTCTTCCCAGGCATCAACTTCCATTTGAATTAGATTAAAGTCGCTGCTGTAGGATTTATGATTAAGTTTGGCGTGACCGATTTCGTGAAGTAGAGCTAGGTCAGCCTTGTTGCCACTGCTTTTTTTATCGTAATAGATTGTTTTTAACTCCGGAGCCCAATAAAATTTGTCACTGGATACGAAAACCACATCGTTTAACTCCGATTGGATATTTTTCTTGATTTTATTTATCATTGATTTTTCCTGATGAGCTAAGATATATCATACTTCCGTAGAGAGTATTTGTCAGTGGCTTGTAGGCTTTTATTAATTCTGGAAATTTGATTGCCGGAAGTGAAAAATTATCGAGCGAATGTTTCAGATACTTTTCGTATTTATGATAGTATTTGCCAACGATTCCACCGATTATTATCATATCAGGTTGATAAGAAACGTTCAGTTGCCATAGCCCGATAGCCAGATTATCCGAATATTTTTTCCAGAATTCATTATCGTCTATTTCTTTAATTGGGCTGCCGTAATTTTGGATGACTGATTTGCCAGAGACAAGTTCACTCCATTTTATTAATCCGGAGTTCTTTTGGACCATAATATCATCACCGGAAGAGACGTTTTTTTGCAGTTCATTCTTAAGTCCTAAAAAACAGTAAGAAATGTCGTTAGACACTGAAACATACAAAAGTGAATTATGATTTTTTGGAATTACTGAAGATTCATAAATTGTAGCCAGGTAAGTGTTGTTTTCGGCAGAGAGAGGGATCTTCAATATTTTTTCCAGTTCGTATAAGATGGGAATGTTACGCCAGGATAAGCTGAAGGATTTAATCAGGTAGTTGTTGGATAAGTCCAATAAACCCGATATTGAGACAATTCCTCTATCAATTTCGTAAATTGTTAAAAACCTTACAACGTGTTTCTCCAAACTAATCCGGAAATTCTCAAAATCCTTATCGGTCGGAAAATGTATCTTATCGACTATTTTATTATGTTCATCAAATACTGCGGCTGTAGTCTTAAAACTGCCAATGTCTATCGCAATATTCATAGTTTAAGTTTACATTTTGAATGTTTCATAATCAATCTAATATTAAACTTTACCAAAGAGGTGTTTTGCTGTTATAATAATCACCAAACTTATATTAACAATAATTAATCAGGCTTCTTTCATTTTAAGTCTAGCCAGACATGAATGATTGAGAATAGCCGCAAGAGTTACTCAATTAACTTTTAGATTTAATTTGTTTTTACAAGAAATACATTTTAAGGAGATAAGTTAATGTCTAATAATAATTTAACGATGGATGATTTACTGGCCGGCAACGAGGTCAAGTTTTTAAACACCGGCGATGTCTTGGAAGGTACAATCAGCTCAATCAGGAAAAATGAACTTTGGGTTGATTTGGGCGATAAAGGTGTCGGAGTTGTTCTGAGGCGCGAAATGAATCATTCCGGCGATTTAAAGGAAGGCGATACTATAACAGTCAGCGTGATTGATCCAGAGATGGATGAAGGGCACGCCTTGCTTAGTATGAAGCGGGCAGTCAAAGACCGAGGTTGGGATGAAGTGCAGCGTGTTTTTGACGAACATGAAATTGTCTCGGTACTTCCTTATGATGCCAATAGAGGCGGTTTGTTGGTTGAACTTGAGGGAATCAGAGGGTTTTTACCTGTTTCTCAACTGGCTGCTGGTCACTATCCAAGAGTCGGTAGTGCCGATAAAGATGAAATTTTGCAAAAATTAAACTCTTTGATTGATAAGCCGATAAGAGTCAGAATCTTGGACTTAAACCGTAAGGACAACAAGCTTATTTTTTCCGAGAAAGAAGCCGTTAAAGACGATATGCAGAACCGATTCTCTGAACTTA
>JAKBGO010000027.1 GCA_021833065.1 bacterium | reverse complement strand
ATACTGTTCTATTGCTTGGTATATTTTCGACCTTTTTTGCAGTTTTATCGATAATTATAGTAGCAATACGTCTTATTTCAGAAAACCATGCTACATATTTTATACAGTATCGGCCGACACTAGGTCTCAATGCATTTCAGACTGGAAATTTAATGGATATACTCAGCTTTATTGTAATGTCACTAGTGATTATGTTTTTTACCATCTTTGTAAGCTATAAATCCTATTATATTAACAGGAACTTCTCTATAGCAGTTTTGTCTTCAGGTATTTTTTTGGGAGTTTTAATACTGCTTGTGTCTAACTCCTTACTGGGCCTGCACTAGAATGAAACAGATAGAAATTCCTTGGGAAAAGGACAGAAAAGGACACTATCGTTTTTTTGAAATTTTGCCCGGAGCATTAAGTTGGTCACTAATATTTCTCCCGCTGATACTTAGTTATTTATACGTTAATTTAGCAATCTTTTTCATACTTGCTTATTTATTGATATTTGTTGTTAGGTCAGTCGGCTATGACATAAGAGCCATAGGCGGTTATTTTACGCTAAAACAGCAATTGAAACTTGATTGGATGGAGTTGATGAACGATGTTGATGGCGGTAGTCCATCGGATAAAAAAATAACTCGGCCGAAATGGCACATAGATAATCTGGAAAGAGTCAAAACATTTAGCAAAATATATCTTCCAAGGAACATTCAACACATAGTAATAATAGCGACTTATAACGAATCAAGGGCAATACTTGAGCCGACCATAAAATCAATAATAAATAGTAGCTATAGCTCAAAGAATATTATCTTGGTGATAGCTTATGAGGCTAGGGCAGGTCAGCCTAGCGAGGAAAATATTTTTAATCTAAAGAAAGACTACGGGGATAGTTTTAAAGATTTATTGACTATCAAACATCCGGCGGGTTTGCCCGATGAAATCATAGGCAAGGGGAGTAACATCACTTATGCCGGCCAGCAGTTGGTCGATTACGTTAAAAAAAAGGGTTATGACCCTGCAAATGTGATCATAACTACTTTGGATGCAGACAATCGCCCTGACAAGAGTTACTTTGCTTGCTTAACTTATCTATACTGTGTTGTTCCTGATCCAATCAAGGCATCATATCAGCCCTTACCGATGTTTACTAATAATATTTGGGACGCTCCAACATTTATGAGAGTGATTGCGACCGGAAATAATCTTTTTTATATCGTTCAAACCAAACGACCTCACCTTGGAAGAAATTTCTCTGCACACGCTCAAAGTTTTAAAGCCTTAATGGATATGGATTTTTGGAGTAAAAGGACGGTGGTGGAGGATGGACATCATTTTTGGCGCAGTTATATCTTTTACGACGGAGACTACCGAGTTTATCCGATGAGCGTACCAATTTATCAGGATGCTGTTCTGGCAGAAGGGTATATTAAAACACTTAAAGCCCAATTTATACAACTTAGAAGATGGACTTACGGGGCTTCTGATATAGCCTATATAGCCGACAAGGTTTTTTATCATAAGAATAAAATTCCTAAATGGGATGCTCTTGGTAAGCTACTGAGATCTTTAGAGGGACATGTTACCTGGGCTACTGGAACTTTACTGATTTATTTTGCTGCCTTTATACCGTCTCTACTTAATCCTCAGAGTTTAGCCGCCAATGAATTGCCGTTAATCGTTAGTCAAATCCAAAGGTATGGTATTATCGGTCTTCTTGCGTCCTTATATGTGTCGCTAATAACTTTGCCACCCAGACCAGCTAAATATCGAAGACACAGGTCATTTTTAATGCTGGTTCAATGGATATTCTTACCGGTTACCAGTATAGTTTATGGTTCTTTGGCGGCATTTAATTCACAGACTAGATTAATGTTTAAAAGATACTTAACCAAGTTTGATATTACCGAAAAGGCCGTTAAGAAAAACCTGAAGCCAAAGTCTTAGATCAGTAACTTCTATTGTATTGTTCAGCTGCTAAACTATCGAATCTACCAATAGATGCGAAGGCGATTGATTTTATTTCCCTGGTTTTAATTATTGATTTTGAATTATTAAGCAGGATCTTTGAAATAACTGTGTCTGTCAGTGATTTTGCGGTATCTACAGGGCTTTCAAGGTGGTTAAGGCAGCTTATGATGCTTATAAACAATTTATCTCTTTCAAATGGCTCTAAATAGCCAACAGAGGATTCCACCATTATAAGGTTTCCTGGGTCGACCTTTTCTATAGTTGTGAAAACTTGTCGACAGCTTAGACATCTTCTTCTCCGCCATACCGAGTTGTTTCTTTTTTGAAATCTACTATTAACGACAGCAGTGTTTTGTTTGCAGTAGTAACATACCATGTCAATATATTGACATCTAGCTGTATTTAAATCAAGTGGAAAACTCTACCCGTGAATGTGTATAAAAAAATCCCTAGACCTATCTGTAGGTCTAGGGATTAAGTTTTTTACTTATTAATTTACGCTCTTCTCAATCTTCTAACACGATCAACCGGTTTTGAAAATTCGAGTTCTTCGTAAAATAGCTGAAATTTGTCTAAAATTCCAATTTTTTTAGATCTCACCAAGTTTCCCTTATTTAACCGAATAATATTATCAGACCGACAAGTTGATGTCAATAGGGTAGTCGGGCCAAGACTGCGTTTAACCCCTTAAACTTGTTTAATTTAGCTGTTTGAGATATTATTTTTAAGTAAACTTTTCGGGCGATTAGCTCATTTGGCTAGAGCGCTTCCTTGACGTGGAAGAGGTGACAGGTTCGAATCCTGTATCGCCCACCAGAATAGTACATTTATTTTACGACATTGCTATAATTTTCTAGCTGATGGTTAAATTACATATTTTAGTAGTTATTTTATCGGAATAATGTTCACTAGTGTAGCTTATATCCTATGTGGTATATTTAGCTAACTTAGTTTTCCACATATAAAATGTAGTAATTACAGCATAAATGTGCTAGCATTATAATACTAACAATGTTAGTATAAGTGTCGAGGCGAGGTTTTGCCGAGAGTGTTTTACTAAACAGTTAAGTAAATTGCGAAATTACTTAACTGTTTTTTTATTTAAATTGCTATAATTATCGAAGATACTTTAGGAGTATAATTTGAACAATAAAGAAAATCCCGAATTGTATGCCTTGCGACACAGTACAGCTCATTTGCTAGCAGCTGCTTTAAAGAACATTTGGCCCAATATTGTCTTTGGTATAGGCCCTGTTATTGAAAATGGTTTTTATTACGATGTTTACTTTGATGATGATACTAAAATAACTGAAGACGACTTTTCTCGTATTGAATCTGAGATGAATAAACTGGTTAAAGCTGATTTGGCGTATGAGCAGTACTTCTTATCTTTAAAAGATGCCGAAAAATGGGCTGAAACAACTAATCAGAGATTTAAATTGGAACTCATTAAAGACCTGAAAAATTTCGGCACAACAGAATTCAAGAAACTGACAAGCTCTGAAATAGAAACTTTCGCTGAGACGGATTTTAACTTAGAACGTATATCATTTTATCGATGTGGCGATTTTGAGGATTTGTGCAGAGGACCGCATGTTCGAAAGACTTCAGAAATTACAGCCTTTAAATTGACAAAAGTTTCTGGCGCTTATTGGAGAGGTGACATAAATAATCCCCAGATGCAAAGAATTTATGGGGTTTCATTTAGTAATAAGTCAGACCTTCAGAATTACTTGAAAATGATAGAAGAGTCTAAGCTCAGAGATCATCGTAAATTAGGTGTTGAATTGGATTTGTTTGTATTCTCGGACTTGGTTGGATCGGGTCTACCTCTGTTCACGCCAAGAGGGACAGTATTAAGAGAAGAGGTATCTAAGTTATCAAATGATTTAAGGCTAAGGAACAATTACCAGAAAGTCTCCATTCCTCATATAACTAAGAAGGACTTGTATGAAACGTCAGGCCATTGGGCAAAATTCGGCGAGGAGTTATTTCTAGTTAAAAGTCAGGAGACGTCTGATCAATTAGTATTGAAACCGATGAATTGCCCTCATCATACTCAGATATTTGATTCTAAACCAAGAAGCTATAAAGACTTGCCCCTGCGCTATTTAGAAACAACGACGGTCTATAGAGATGAAAAATCAGGAGAACTTGGTGGATTGAACAGGGTAAGATCAATTACTCAAGATGACAGTCATGTTTTTTGTCGACAAGATGCGATTGATCAAGAAATTGATTTTCTTCTATCTTGTGCAAAAAAACTCTATGATACGGTAGATATGAAGTTAAGGATTAGACTTAGCTACAGAGATGAGTCCGATAATTATCTTGGATCCAAAGAGTTATGGGATGTAAGCCAGAAACAATTAAAACAGGCCGTAGTTAATAACAGCCTAGACTTTATAGAGCAAGACGGTGAAGCTGCTTTTTATGGACCGAAAATAGATTTTATGGCCACAGATGCACTCGGAAGAGAGCATCAGGTAGCAACCATACAACTTGATTTCGTACAGCCGGAAAGGTTCAACCTTAAGTTTACCAATGAAAAAGGTGAATCCGAGCGACCAGTTATGATTCATAGTGCCTTGCTCGGTTCAATTGAAAGGTTTCTATCGGTATATATAGAGCATACGGCTGGCAAATTTCCTGTTTGGTCTGCCCCAGAACAAATAAGAATTATGACCATAAACCAGGAAAAGGAAACTTTGGATTTTGCTAATTCACTAATGTCCCAGGCTTTCGATCTTGGACTAAGAGTTTCGGCGGATTTTGATTCAGAGTCAGTCTCTAAAAAAATTAGGAAATCCCAGATGTTAAAAATACCCTATTCCATAGTCATAGGTGATAAAGAAATTACGTCCGGCAAAGTTCAGCCTCGAATTAGAGAGGATCTCAAGAACGATAACCAAAAAGACATACTTTTACCTGCCGAGGATTTTTTAAAAGCAGTGAAAACAGAAGCCGAGCAACGGTTAAAACTGACGAGTCTTTAAGCTCTTTGATCTTTAAACATGGATGAGATAAAAAAACCTATCATCTTCATAATTGGTGAAACCGCCAGTGGTAAAACTTATCTGGCTCATCAGCTAGCTATTAGACTTAACGGTGAGATAGTTAGTGCAGATTCGACTTTAGTTAAGAGAGAACTTTCTATTGGGACAGATAAACCTTCTAAAAAAATGCTTAGTCAAGTTAAGTATCATATGGTAGACATTGTTAGTGTTAATGATGAATTTAGCGTAGCAGACTATAAAAAACTTGCACTTAAAGCAATTGACAGTGTTTGGAAAAACAAAAAAATACCGATTGTTGTAGGTGGAAGCGGGCTTTACCTTAATTCTATAATCTATAACTACGGATTTAATAAAAATATAAAAAATGATAATTTGAATAGGAAGTCTGCAGATGAGTTAATTGAGATAGCTAGGAAAAATAAACTCAATTTAGAAAATTTAGATTTACGAAATACAAGAAGGTTGGCCAACTTTATTAGAAATGAAGGTAAGACAGGTACAAGAGGAAATATTTCCAATAGTAAAATTTACTTACTTGGAATCAGGATTGAACGGGCTAGTCTAATCGAAAACATAAAAAGAAGGGTCGATCAGATGATTGAACAGGGCCTGGAGAATGAGGTCGTAGGACTATTGTCAAACCCAGAAATTAATAAAGAAAAACTGAACATTATAGGTTATAAAGAATGGTTTAGTTCGGATAAAAAAAATAGCCTTAAATTCGTTAAAGAAAGTATCATTAAAAACACCAAACTACTGGCTAAAAAGCAGAGAACTTGGTTTAAGAATAAGATTGATTACCCAATAGAATGGGTCGATTACCCCTATAATTTGGAAGACATTGTAGACGCATTGACTACATTTATTAATAAATAGATAACTTCTTTAATAAAAAATGTTAATATATAGATATGATTGAACAACTATTTGGGTCTAAGACCAGAGTAAAATTACTAAACTTGTTCTTCGGTAACCCTAACCGGGCGTTCTATGTAAGAGAAATTACTCGAAGAATCGATGAGCAAATAAACTCCGTAAGAAGAGAGTTATCAAATCTTCTGAGTATTGGATTGATAAAATCTGAAAACACAAATAATAAAGTTTACTACGAAGTTAATCAGAAATATGTGTACTATGCTCCTTTAAGAGAAATTTTTGGAGGAGATAAATTGGCTGGAAGTGTTAGGTTGAAGGAAAATAAAGATTCAAATGTTCCTGAAGAATATAAGTCGCTAGATTTAAGATCTATTGGCCACGTAGATTTAGCCCTACTAACAGGACAGTTCACGCGAGACGAGTCTAGCGGAGTTGATTTTTTTGTTATTGGAAATGTTAATATGAACGCCTTGAATAAATTTGTCTCGGAATTGGAAAAGTCTGAAAATAAAAACATAAGGTTTGCCGTTATGAGTATCTCGGACTTTAATTACAGAAAACAGATAAAAGATAGATTTATATCGGCACTACTTGCCTCTAAAAAGCAAGTTTTGGTTGATTCGTATGGTTTATTAGAAAACACGGAGGTTTAATTATGGAATTTCAATATTTTGGCGGGAATTCAATTTTAGTTAGCGTAAAGGGAAGGAAGTTTTATTTCGATAATTGGACAATAAACCAGGAACTTGGCAAAAAGTCTTCTGTTAAGGATGAGGATGTGATTTTAATGACGCAAAAGAAAGATGATCAAACACTCAACAATCTTACTTTTGATAGTCCGGGTGAATATGAAGTGTCGGATGTTTCAATAGTTGGAATTCCATCGAAAGCTTTTACCGATTCTGAATCGAACCTAACAATGTTTAAAATTAGTACAAACGAGGTCAATGTTTTGATTACCGGTAACGTTAATCCTGAAATTTCTGATGCCTTATTGGAGAAAATAGGTATGATCGATATTCTGATAGTTCCAGCTGGAGGCTCCAGTGTTTTAGGTCCTAATGATGCTCTGAAAATTGTCAAATCAATCGAACCGAAGATATTTATACCGACATTCTATAAGGAAGCTTCAGGCCAATTCTATGCTT
>JAKBGO010000026.1 GCA_021833065.1 bacterium | reverse complement strand
AGACAGGTACTTCAGCCAACACCTTCACTGGTGCTTCAACTTTCTCAGCTGCCGGTACCGGACTTACTGTTACAAACAATCTTACCGTAGGAGGTGGCTTTATACTAGGAAACTACAACGATATCTTAACCGCTCAAACTGCAACCACTACCTATAATCTAACAACTAATGCTGGAAGCTACTACCTTTCATCCACCTGCACTAGTCCGAATATTTCGACAACATTTAATTTAAGTAATGTTCAGGGTATTGATGGAGAATTTTTGGTAATTACCGGGGAAAATATTAATTCAACAAGCGGTGGTAGTAATACAACTTCCACAATTATTCAAATAGCAGGCACGACTGTGGCAACTATTTCTTCCGGTAAGGGTGTTACTAACTCCAGATCATTTATAGTAACTCGCCAAAACGGTGTTTATCATGTCGTGGGTGAAGGTGCAGTAGGAACCATCAGCAATACCAGCTCTACGACTAATACAGCTGACTATGCTGAATGGATAGACTATACAGGAAATCAGCCGCAGCCTGGCGAAATACTAGTTGCAGGCCCGACACCAGTTTCGGTATCCGACTCTCGAGGTTTATATGATAAATCAATAATTGGCGTTGTATCGACTACTCCTTATATCGTTGGTGGAGTAAACGATGGACATTCGGTTGTGCTTGCTTTAACAGGAAGAGTTCCCGTAAAGGTGACTGGTGTTAACGGACCAATTAATATTGGTGATCCGATTACTTCTTCCTCAATCCCTGGCGTTGGAATGTTGGCTACAGAGCCCGGTCAAATCATTGGAAAGGCGTTAAGTAGTTTTGACGGGTCGGGTGAAGGTAGCGTGATGGTTCAGCTAGGGGTAGGTTATGATGTGCCATCAAGCTATTCTAAGTCTTTAACCGATAGCCTTATAATGCCCAACGGAACCATTATAGATAACGGTAATTTTGTCGTAAATCAAAACTCAACTTTCAACGGTGGAGTTTCATATAATCTTACTAGTCCGAAGTCCAACATAAACATAAATTCAGATTTAAACTCGATAGGTAGTGCGTTATCTATTGATGTGAATCCAGATCAAAAGACATCTAGCAACGCTAGTGGTTTAACAATAAACCAGTCAGATTCAAGCACCCAAGGCTCTGTGAATGGTCTTCAGAGTGGTCTGGTTATTAATAATTCCAATAATTCATCTAAAATCATTAATGCCATCAACATAACAAGTAGTGGCACTGCCGGATACGATAAATTAATAAACTCTAATAACTTTGTTGTTGATTCACTGGGAAATATTTCCGCAACCTCAATTCTACTCAATAAATCGTTATCAATAAAAAATAGTGATGGTTTAGTGACTACCAATATAGACTCTCTTGGTAATGAAAATTTGGCTGGTAATTTTACCGCAAGCAGTGCTTTAATAAAGCAGAGCCTAACTGTGGGTGGAGTCGCAAGTTTTTCGAACCTATCGATATTCCAGAAATTAGCAACTTTTATAGCATCAGCAGTATTTAACGCTGACGTAACTTTCAATGGAACGATTACGGTAAATAATAATATGGCTGGTTATGCTATTTTGAATCCTGGTGAGACGACTGTCCATGTTTCATTTGGTACTGAATTTTCTAGTGTTCCAATTGTTTCTACAAATATCGTAAGTGGCCAATTTGATGAGATATCGGTAAATAACGTAACTACAAAAGGTTTTGACATTTCCTTGTTAAATCCAGCTTCAACACTAACTAAAATTAACTGGACCGCTATTTTAGTCAATAATCCTAATACATCATCAAACCCACAAGTCAATAATTCAAATAGTGTCAGTACTACTCCCGTTAGCTCAACGTCCTCTACCCAATCTAATTAGTTTGCTATAATATAGTAAATATATCTGGAGGGGTATTAACGAAATGTCTAATGGTCTTTCTTCTATGAGAACTTTTAAAACTGTTGATGAAGTTGAGCCTACTGAAAAAGTTAAGTCCAAAAAATCAAAAAAACAATTTAAAAATATCAGGCCGTTTATTAAATTACCGTGGATATTGGTTGTTGTTTTGCTGATTGCCAGTTTGTTCTTATGGCAACAGTACAATCAGGCTAAGAATAAAATTAATACACCCAGTACTGTCTACAATAATCAAATTGAGTCAAAGCTTTCAAGCCTCATAGTACTACCAAATGAAAATCCCACGGTCCTTACGGTAAAAAATTCAGTCAGTCTAAAGAATATTCAGTTTTTTTCTAATAGTAAAAACGGTGATGTCTTATTAATTTACCCTAAAGCAGCCGAAGCAATCTTGTACCGCTCAACTACCGATAAAATAATAAATATCTCTACCGATCCAACCGAAGTCCAATCACTTTACAGTATTATTTTTCACGGTTGATTGAAAAATCTTATTCGATAACCAAAAGGATAATATAGCGAGTGGCAGCTCGATTATTATCGCCTCAAGAATAGATCTTCTCTCGGCAATACCCGGCTTTGATGTCATTATGTCAAACCAAGCATCAGTGATGATGACCGTTGCAAGCATGGCAGAACTAATTGCCGTGTAGGCCGATTTTCTGATTGCAAGAACAGCTGTAGAGGCAAATAGAAAAATCATGAAAACATCAAATCCTGTCCAAGCAATATCCCAGTTATGGGAAATATATTTTGGCGGCAGAAGATATGCCAAAAATATGGTCCAGGGAATCAATACGGCACAGATCATTCCATAAAAATAGGGTATCCAATTGGGAAATATCGATTCCAAATGTTTTTTTGAATATGACACTATTTTATCCTGTTATCGTGCGACCAAGGACGTGGCCTATGCCGTAAGTGATTGCCATTGCCAGTAATCCACCAACTACAACCCTAACAGTAGCCGGAATTTTCTTGGCTCCTCCGAAATGCGCACTAGCTATACCGGTAATAACGAGTGCAATCACAACAGACACAAATGTACTAATGAGTCTAGTCTTCACCGGTACTAAAATGATTGTTAGAAGCGGAATCAAGGCTCCTATCAAAAAAGATACAGCTGAAGCAATGGAAGCTTGTAGTGGGTTGGTTAAATCATTGGGGTCTAATCCTAGTTCAGCATCTATGTGAGCCGCATAAGCGTCAGAATGAGTGAGTTCTGTAGCAACCAACGTCGCAGTCTTTTTAGAAAGCCCTTTAGATCGATAAATCCCTATTAATTCCTGTAATTCACCCTCCGGGTTGGTTTCTAGTTCGTACTTTTCTTTTTCCAATAAAGCCCTCTCGGTGTCTCTTTGCGATGAGACGGAAACGTATTCCCCAGCCGCCATGGATAAGGCTCCAGCGACAAGACCTGCTATACCGGCGGTAAAAATGGCAACATTTGACGATGTTGCTCCGGCTACACCTACTACTATACCGGCTACAGATACTATGCCATCGTTGGCTCCTAGCACCGCCGCTCTTAGTGAGTTAGTCTTTAAAATTTTATCTTGAGGTTCAATAAAACCTTTATCATCGTTTTGTTTATCCATATAGTAGCTAGTTTAGCAAAAATTTTTGGTTTCTTTAAGTTTTAACTTAGCTTTTAAAATTAAACTTCCTAAAGACTAAAATGATTTATGAAAATTTTTAGTCTAACTTAAAAAAAGGGGGTTTATTATGAGAATGCCATTTTTAAATCGAGATTATTTATCAGTACTTGAACAAATCGCAGAAGACGGCAGGGATGATCTAGAGACTTTAGAGGAAACACTTAGATACGATCGCAAGAAACTAAGACACATAATAAAAGGACTACAGCATAAAGGTTTGGTAACTGTAAGATATATGTCGGGATATGATGTCTTAATAAGCCTCTCTGCTAAGGGGAAAAGATTGTTACGGTCGATGTGGCCGGAATCAATGCTTCCATTTGGATATTAGATTTAAAACCAGAGACTGCTAAGCAGACATCTCCTCATTAGCAACTATTGACAAATAGTAGTATTATTATTTATGTAAGGATAAATAATTAAAAGGAGATAAAAATGACTTTTTTAGAATATATGAATAGTCATGAAGGTAAAGCCCTTCGTAATGTATTGGGGGTTTTATTGGTCGGTCTCGGATTTATTATGCACGTTCATAACAATTACTGGTATATAGTGTCAGTAGTTGGTTTGATACCAATTTTGGGTGCAACATTTAATTTTTGTGTTTTTAGTTTATTCGTTAAAGAATAATTAAACCTTAAAAAACTCTAGGTTTCATTAAACTATGTAACTTAGAGTTTTTTTATTTATCTATGTTACTGACAAAAAAAGAATACCTGGAAGATTTGATTTTTCAGACCTCAAAATTAAAAAAGGGCGACCAGCTGTATTTAATGACAATGGCTTTTGATCAAGAAAGTCATTTGATTGCTAAATTAATGCGGGAGATTGTTGAGGCCTTAAAAAGGCGAGTTGACGTGGTGCTTTTAATAGACGCTTACGAATATCTCAGGCTTGGAGCAGATAAAAAAGTAGGACCATTAATATATGGTCGTAAATTAGACGGTATTTTAAGCGGAAAATCCTATAAGAAACTCAACGATTCTTTAGAGAAAATTAAAAACCTTGGAGCAAAAGTCGAGATTATAAATAAGCCACATAAGCTATTTTCGTCAGCTTTCAGAGGACGCAGTCACATTAAACTGGCAATTTTAAAGTCTCAAACCTATATTGGAGGGGTAAATTTAATTGACGATGATCACGAAGATTATATGCTCAAACTGAGTGATAAAATGCTATCTTCTTATCTAAAACAACTCATCGATCAAATTAGAACTGCCAAGAACATCAAATCAGCAATTCAAACGGATATAGTTAAATATTTTAAACCTGGTAAGCTTTTGATTGATCGGGGTGACAAAAGATACTCCGTAATACTGGGTAATGCATCAGAATTAATCGATAGTGCTAACTCCGAAGTACTGTTTACTTGTCAGTTTTTTCCAGACCGGGCAATTCTTAAATCATTAATAAATGCTTCGAAACGGGGCGTTACCACAACATTAGTTTTTAATCATCATTCCAAACACTTTTTCCCCTTATCTGTGGTTCAACTATTGATGTATAGATACTATAAACTCTTCGGATCAAAAAGTCTGATATTTGCAAGACGAGCTAAAGATGAAATATTTCTACATTCTAAAATACTAATAGCCGATAATAATCTGGTCATCGGAAGTCACAATATGGTTGGCGCGGGGGTCAGATATGGCACTGCCGAGGTTGCTATTTTATGCAATGATAGTAAAACGTTACTGGAAATTAAGCGAAAATTTGTCTAGTAAAAAAGCGATAAACATGTTATAATATAGGTATGAAAAATCATAATAGGATAGATGAAAATTTCTGGGCTGAACTAAATCGTGGCGTAGATCCGGATGTGCTTTCAGATATTGGATACAGTAGGGCAATTGGTCATATTGCCCTGGGAGGGGAAACCACCTATCCATCAGGACTTAGATTCTATCCTGAATCGCAAGACGAGAAACATCTGGCTTTAGTTGGTGTTGGTGAAGAGTATAACCGGGTAGAAAAAAAACCCCTGGGAGCAAAATACAGAATCCGAACTGTAGCTTATGAAGCATTTGATAACGCTAATCTAAGCAGGCTAAGTATTGAACGTTTTGAAAATAATCTAAATGATGATTTAAATGCGGATGATATAAGAGAAATAGACTATATATTGGAGCAAATAGCACGATTTAAGGTGCTCGAGAATATGTACTCAGAGCTCAAGAATGAAGATAAACTCTATCCTTATGAAAAAATAAGATGGGAGACAAATAGGATGTTAGATTCCGGATTTGATTATATGCCTGACAGTGAACTTATAACTTATTATTTAAGAACCAAAGAAAATATATTAAACCGTTTTAATTTTTGGTCTAATCAGCTCCTAAACGCCAAGAAGCATTATATAGCGCGAGACTACATTAAATAATTACCGGTGCTATAATATCTAAATCACATGGCAAACAAACCCTTCAATGAAGATAATGTACCTGATCATATCGGATTAATACTCGATGGTAACAGACGGTGGGCTAAAGAGCATAATTTAACTGTTGCCGAAGGTCACCGTGAAGGTTATCAGAATTTGAAGACCATTGCTCAAGCGGCGATTAAACATGGAGTCAGATATGTTTCAGCTTATGTTTTCTCAACCGAGAACTGGAACAGAGAAAAACAAGAGGTTAGAGATATTATGAAACTTTTAAAATGGGTGCTATCCCATGAAATTAAAAAGATTCACAAAGATAATATTAGAGTAAGAGTGGTTGGATCTAAGCTGAAGCTTGGAGCTGCGCTGTTGACAGCTATCCATGATGCTGAAAAATTAACCGAAAACAATACCAGGGGAACACTTTTACTATGCTTGGATTACGGCGGCCAACAAGAAATCGTTGATGCGACAAAAAAAATAATATCTTCCGGAGTTCCTGCAGAGGAGGTAACGCAAGAGTTGATTGCTGCCAATCTTTATGCCCCCGATGTTCCACCTCCCGATCTCATCATCCGGACTTCCGGTGAGCAAAGGCTATCTAATTTTTTGACATGGCAATCATCGTACAGTGAGCTTATGTTTACTAAAAAGAAGTGGCCGGATTTTAAGGAAAAAGACCTAAATACCGCACTCAAAAAATTTAAAAATATCAAAAGACGTTTCGGTAAGTAGATCTTAACCGGTAGTCGGATGAGTAGGTGTAGAGCCGTCTGGTGCCAATATATCGAAACCGTCAACTCGATTAAGCATGCCTGGGCTGTTTCCGGGAGTATCGGAAGTTCCGTATTGCCAAACCAAGGCTCCGGTGGCAGGGTCGATTGAAACCATTCTGTCTCGGTGGTCGTCGTTGGCCATATAGACTCCGCTAGGAAGCAGTTCTACTAAAGAAGGATTATTAAGCATTCCCGGTCCGGATGTCGGTTGATAGCGTGATAGTACCTGACCTTCTCGGTTAAAGGTTAATATTGCTCCTGGGTCTGTGTAGTCGGCAATTAAGTAAAGATCATTATTGTTAGTGGGAGTTGCTCCAATTTGCTGAGGATCTGAAGGATACGATATTGGTAAATGAGTTGTCCAAACAAGTTTGCCCTGTGGGGTATATTCACTAATCCATGAACCGAATATTTCTGATATCAGGATATTGCCGTCGGCTAATGGTGTGTCGCCATTAGGAGACCCGAGTGAGTATGGCGGGTTGTGCTTACAGACTCCATTTGTTCCGATCTGTGAAGCAACGCTGCCGTCAGGGTTGATAAAGAGCACTCGACAATTTTGATCATCAGCGACC
>JAKBGO010000025.1 GCA_021833065.1 bacterium | reverse complement strand
GGGCTGATATAACTATAAAAATATTCAAATTAGCAGGAAAGAATGAACTTAAGGTCAGTGATGTTTCAACAGAACAATACTATAAAGATAAAATCGGTGCCGCACCAAGACCATTAAATAGCGTCATGGATTTAAATAAAATACACTCTACAGGATTTAAATCAAAGGATTGGTATAATGACCTTAGTCAGTATATAGAGAAGGAGTTGGAGAAAAAATGAAAGGCATTATTTTAGCAGGCGGTTCAGGCACTCGACTATATCCAATTACTCTTGGTATTAGCAAGCAGTTGATTCCTATTTACGACAAACCAATGATATATTACCCCCTCAGCACTCTTATGTCAGCAGGAATAAACGATATTCTAATAATATCAACGCCACATGACTTACCAAGATTTCAAAATTTACTCGGAGATGGCTCGCAAATAGGATGTAGGTTCAGTTATAAGGTACAAGATAAGCCAAGAGGACTTGCCGATGCCTATATAGTAGGAGCTGAATTTATAGGAAAAGATTCAGTAGCCATGATACTGGGCGACAATATTTTTTATGGAAACGATTTGGACAACAAGGTCAAAGACTCAATGAAGAATTTAGATGGCGGTGTTATATTTGGTCAACAAGTAACCGATCCAGAGAGATACGGTATAGTCGAATTTGATAAAAATATGAAGGTAATTTCAATCGAAGAAAAACCAGAAAAGCCAAAATCCAATTATGCCATACCTGGCCTATATTTTTTTGATAACAATGTTATTGAAATCGCTAAAAACGTTAAACCAAGCGCCAGAGGAGAAATTGAAATAACGGAAATTCATAATGCTTATTTAAAACAAAATAAACTAAAGGTTCAACTACTAGATCGTGGAACTACTTGGCTTGATACCGGAACGTTCGATTCAATGAATGACGCCAGTGAGTACATTAAAGTTATCGAAAAAAGAACCGGAATTAAAATTGGATGCATAGAAGAGATTGCATATAGGCAGGGTTTTATTAGCAGAAAGCAGCTAAGCACTATCGCCGAACCCTTAGTTAAGAGTGGTTATGGAAATTATTTGATGAATTTAATTAAATAAACTATGAAAAAAGTTGCAATAATTATCCCAGCCTATAATGAAGAAAAAACCATAGGGTCTGTTGTGACAGAACTCCAGAAAACATTAAAAAATCAGTCTTTTGACTTTGAAATAATAGTTGTAGATGATGGATCAAAAGATAAAACCTACCCTATCGCGATTAAATCCGGTAGTACCGTTATTAAGCACATAATGAATTCGGGTCAAGGCGCAGCCACAACAACTGGTCTAAGTTACGCTGCGGCAAATAATTTTGATGTTGCTGCGACTCTAGATGCTGACGGACAACACGATCCCAATGATATATTAAATGGTATTAATATTATGTTAAAAAATACTGGGTTCGATTTATTAATTGGGAGTAGGATGTTAGAAATTAAGGATATGCCTAGATCTAAAGTACTAGGTAATCAAGGTTTATCATTTTTCACATATTTATTGTTCGGTGTTAAAACTACAGATTCTCAATCAGGGTTAAGATTATTTTCAAAAAAAGCAATTTCCGAATTGAGATGGAGAGCAACTGGTTATGAGTTTTGTTCAGAGATGATTTGGAGAGCAAAACAAGCAAAGCTTAGTATAGACGAATTCCCTATACGTACGATTTATACAGATTACTCAAGAGCAAAAGGTCAGAACAACTGGAATGCTTTTAATATAATTAAGTCTCTCATGAGAAGCAGGATAATGGAGTTGTTTGGTGAGTAGATATTTAATCTTGATTATTCTAAATACCCCAATTGTTATCGCCGGCCTTCTGAATGCTTTGGTTGATTATAAAACTAAAAAATACAGCCGAAAGAAATTTATAATTCAAGTTGTTATATGGTTGATAATATTTGTTAGTATTGCTCTCACTAAGTTTATTTATGATCAGTTATTCTCAAATCACCTAACCTCGACTGAACCATTAAGCTTATTTGATGTTATAGAAATTACCGGGATAATACTTGTACTATTCATGGCAAACCGATCTAGAATAAAGCTAGAAACTATCGAGAAAAGATTCAATAATTTGCACCAGATACTATCTATTAGATTATCTGAAGATGAAAATAGAAAAACACGTAAGTAACTAGTGTTATTTCTAACATTTATAAAAATAGTTTGACTAGTCTAAAAAATCTAAGTCTGATAATCTATTTATATACTATATTTAAGATTGGGAGAAATATGTTTAAAGGAAAAACATTGCTTATTACTGGTGGCACTGGTTCATTTGGAAATACAGTCTTAAAACGTTTTCTTGATACCGATATTAAAGAGATCAGGATATTCTCACGTGATGAAAAAAAACAGGATGATATGAGACGAGAATACAGTAACGACAAATTAAAATTCTATATTGGTGATGTTAGAAATCCCGAGAGTATCAAAGAAGCTGTAAGGGGCGTGGACTATATTTTTCATGCTGCAGCGCTAAAACAAGTTCCCTCTTGTGAATTTTTTCCAATGGAGGCTGTTAGAACAAATGTAATTGGAACTGATAACGTACTAAGCGCGGCGATTGATGCCAAAGTAAAAAAAATTGTCTGTCTATCGACAGACAAGGCCGCCTATCCAATTAATGCAATGGGAACCTCAAAAGCAATGATGGAAAAAGTCATAGTAGCAAAATCACGAACAGTTAACCCAAACGAAACTACTATTTGTGTCACACGTTACGGCAACGTCATGGCATCAAGAGGCTCGGTCATACCTTTGTTTGTCGAACAAATTAAATCCGGGAAACCTTTAACAATTACTGATCCAAAAATGACACGCTTTTTAATGAATTTGGACGAAGCAGTAGATCTCGTACTTTTTGCTTTCAAGAACGCAAACCAAGGAGATCTTTTTATTCAAAAATCACCTGCATCTACCGTAAGTAATTTAGCTCAAGCTATAAAAGAGCTTTTTAAAGCAACTAATGATATAAAAATAATAGGCACAAGACACGGCGAGAAGTCAGATGAAACGTTGATGACGAGAGAGGAACGGGCTAAATCTGAAGATCTTGGAGAGTATTTTAGAGTACCGGCCGATACTCGAGATTTAAATTACGATAAATTCCTTACAACCGGAAGCAAAAATTCTGAAAAAATAATTGAATACTCCTCAGATAATACAGAACAATTAAATATAAAGTCGATTAAAGAAAAACTTTTAACAGTTGAATACATAATAAAAGAACTTCAAGGGTTTGAAGGATTACCACTTTGAAAGTTTTAGTGCTTGGTGCTGGTGGCATGGCTGGACACGTAGTGTCTTTATATCTTAGAGAACATAGTTTCGAAGTTGATACCCTTTCAGCAAAAAATAAAATTGATGAGAATACTTTTATTGTTGATGCTCTCGATTTAAATAAACTAAAAAAGTTGCTCATAAAAAATAAATATGACGCTGTCATTAATTGTATAGGGATACTGGTGAAGCAGAGTGATGAAAGAAAGGATTTGGCGACTTATTTAAACTCTTTTCTTCCTCACTTCCTTGAAAATTTCTATCAGAATACAAAGACTAAAATAATACACTTGAGTACCGACTGCGTATTTTCTGGTTTGAATGCGCCATATAAAGAGGATTCTTTTTTTGATGGAGAATTGTTTTACGACCGAAGCAAGGCCCTTGGAGAAATTATAAATAATAAGGATCTGACCTTTAGAATGTCAATAATCGGCCCAGACATGCATAAAAGTGGAATAGGTTTATTCAACTGGTTTTACCAACAAACTGGCGAAATTACAGGATACACTACAGCAATTTGGAATGGAATTACGACACTTGAGTTAGCAAAAGGTATCAAAGCGGCTATAGACCAAAATTTGGTTGGCCTATACCATCTAGTTCCGGATACCAATATATCTAAATATGAATTACTTAATCTATTCAAAAAAACATTTAGTAGAGACGACATAGAAATAAAACCAGCCGAAGTGGTTTCTTTGAATAAAACTCTGGTAAATACTCGCAATGACTTTGATTTTGTGATATTAGACTATGAAGCAATGATAAAGGAGATGAAAAGCTGGATAATTAATCACTCCCAGCTTTATAAACATTATCATCAATAAAAAATGAATAGAAAAAAGCGCATATTGGTAATATCGCAGCATTTTTGGCCAGAAAGTTTTCGAATAACGGACATCTGCGAAGGCCTTACTGACGAAGGTTACATAGTCGATGTTTTATGTGGAATACCAAACTATCCGAATGGACATTTTTTTAAAGGATACGGATTTTTTAAAAACATGAAGCAAAAATATAAAGGAATAAATATAATAAGGGTTCCGGAAATTCCTCGCGGGAATAATACTAATTTAAGAATATTTATTAACTACTTATCTTTTCCTATCTTTTCCTTATTCTATATACCATTTTTGCTCGGTAGAAAATACGACAGAATTATGGTATACCAATTATCTCCAGTTTTTATGTCAATTTCAGGGATAATTATTTCTAAACTTACCAGAACAAAATTATTTATATACATATGCGACTTTTGGCCTCATAGTTTACTCTCGGTTATAAAGTTTAAAAATGAAAACCTTATCTCGGCACTACGACTTGTCTCTTACTGGCATTATAAGAGAGCAGACGGATTAATCGCAGTGTTCAAAGGCATTCAAGAAAAATTAATTAATGAGGTGGGAATAGATAAAAAGAAGGTTGTATATATTCCACAAGCAGCCGAAAAAATATATGAATCAAAAGTTGTTGATAAAAAACTTTCGGACAGATTTAAAAGTACGTTTAATATAGTTTTTGCGGGTAGCATCAATCCTGCTCAGTCTTTTGAAACAATAATCAAAGCAGCAAAAAAAGTAATTGAAGATGGTTATAATGTTCATTTTATAATTATTGGTGAAGGAATGTCGAAAAACTGGGTAACAAAAGAAGTGCAAAATCAGCTAATTTCAGAGTATTTTTCGTTTGAGGGATTTAAACCAGTTGAAGATATTCCAAAATATCAAACTCTCGCAGATGCTTTAATAGTAGCGTTGACCGAAAGTCCTTTGTTTGAGTATGGCATTCCGGCAAAGATCCAATCGTATATGGCATCGGGCAAGCCCATTGTAGGTGCTATGAATGGCGTTGGTAAACAATTAATCAACAATGTGGGTTGTGGTATTTGTGTTGATTCGGGAGATTTTATGGGACTGGCTAAATCAATTGAATCTTTAATGAATCTTCCTAAAAAACAGTTGAAGGAAATGGGAGCTCAAGGAAGAAAATATCATTTTAAACATTACGAGAGAAACTACAACCTAAATAGGTTAATACAATTTATATTTAACGATGTTCTTATACCAGACGAGGAAGATTAGGTGTCCTAAATGCAGTCCAATTAAGAATAATTAAAATTTTTTAGATTAAGTAAAATTTTATACAATATATGCAATGTCCAAAATCTTAATAACTTTGTACGTATTAGTAACATCATTCGCTTTAATTGTATTAAAGCTTGGATCAAAACTAGGTCCGCCTGTTCAGATACTAAACAATAAACTTCATCTTAACCTAACAACCTATACTATATTTGGTGTTTTATTTTATGGAGTAAGTTTTCTGCTTTATATATATTTAATTTCTAAGTACGACCTGGGTTACATAATTCCTTTGACCACGGCTTTGGTGTACATTATAATTTTTACTGCTTCGTTTACTATATTTAAAGAATCGTTTACTTTGATTAAAATTATAGGCATATTCTTCATCGTTGCTGGATTAGTTTTTTTAAATTTAAAAAAATAAAGCCATCAATCTAAGGTTTAAAATAAGAACCAGCATACTTATCCAAGTTAATTCTCCCAAAAAGTACTATAACTTTCTCATTCGGATAGCCTAAAAAATTATTTAAAGCAACTCTATTAGTTATAGTTGCACCAAAAATAGAAAGATTATTTAGACAATCTTGGTATTCTACATCGAGACCTTTCGTAACCGCGTATGTAGTAAAACTCACGTTTTTATCTCCGAATACTTCTGATATCTTTTCAGCCACTAACCTTCTATACGCACTATTTCCTGTAATTGCTTCTGTGGGTGGCTCTGTGTTTATGCTTAATACTGGTTTATTGTCAAAACCACTTAAAGCTATTAATCCTGAAGATTGGTGGACACACTCTAAAAATATTTGACTACTTTTGATATATCTATTTATATTATCCGGGTAAGTTAAATAGTTATTAAAAAGATTGTCCTTTTGAGACAAATAAAAACTGGTATTTTGTACGAGACTTGGTCGCCAACTCATATCATATTTTAGGTTGAAACTGACTATCCTATAGTTATCAAAAATCATAATAATAACTATCGGCACAAGAATGCCACTGTATGATCTAATATTTAATAAGAATGGGGTTTTTACTAAAAATATAATCATTATTATCCCACCTAAAATAATGTCTACTGAGGCATATCTCATAATTCCAAGGATAAAGCTCCAAACCTCAACAGATATAAGAAAATAAAAAATTGTATACTTTTCAAATTTTGAAAGCTTTTTCCAATAAGCAGGTATCAATAACACAAATGAAATTAGCCAATATAGACCGAGCTTCCAGTCATTAAAAATACTATGTGGCTCTGCTAGCCCCGATGGATGCCAAAATGATGCAATAGGCCAAAAAATTTTCTGAAGCAAGGATTGCCCACCAACTCCCGATTGTTGGGCAGAAAAGCTGATTGGTGCAGAATAAATCGAGTGGAATATATTATTGTACATCGGGAAAAGTGGGTTTCCTGTAAATCTAAAATTAATATATCCGTAAATTAAGGTCGGGATTGATATTAAAATACCTACAACAAACAAAATTGTTATTTTATACTTCCATTCGTATTTTTTATAAGTTAGGGTGTCAGCAAGTAAAATTCCATAAAAAGGGGTCACATATATTAAGTTAGTTGGTTTAGCTAAAAACGAGACACTGACTAAAATAGTCGCCAAAAACAAATTCATTCGACTGTGGTTTTTTAAATACCTGACTAAATACAACAAAGATAGCATCACTAAGAAAGTATTGATGATATCTACGTACTGCGTGGACACCTGAAAAAGTAACTCAGTTACCACAGTGGCATTAAAAAATAATACGAACTTTAACCACCTGGGGATTTTGATACTAAACCTGACAATTTCGTGTAGAAGAAGATAGACAAGCCAGATAATTCCTACATAGGATACTAAGTCGATTATCGTGCCTAGTCTATACCCAGCAATTAATCTAAATATATAAATAAGAGAGTCGTAAATCGGAGATACGGTACCGAAACCAACTGGGTAAAATTCGTTTTTTGAAAATGGCCATAAATAATTTTCAAAACCTCGAACACCATTGAATAAATGATAGTAAAGACTGTCGAAACTATAATCAGGGATCAAAAATCTATTTAAAAAAATAAACAGCGGGATAAGTGAGGACAAAAAAATAAAAATAAATTTTTCGTTTAGAATTTTTTTAGAATTTTTTTTTCCAAACATTAAAATCTA
>JAKBGO010000024.1 GCA_021833065.1 bacterium | reverse complement strand
CATATTATCGACAATGTAGGCAGCATCAGGTTTTATTACTTGGGTGCCTTTTGGTTGTGTCCACTGATATAACACTTTGTTGTCTGAATTGGTTATTCTAACAATAAATGTTCTTGGAATGGCAACTCCTAATCTGGCGATAGAAGACAATCCATTAACATGATCGTCTAGGTAAAGGAATGCACCGTCGCCGATGGCAGAAGCAGCATAACACTGGGTAGTGTCGGCATAAGTTGCAGTAGTCATATCAGTTCCAGCTTTATAGCAGTTATAGGTATTATAGTGATGTGCTTGTGCGGTTGGGTTATCCATTAAAGCACTGGCTGTTGATATTACTTTATTAATTGAGTTTACGTGTTCATAGGAGTTGTCATTTGGCACGGCTTCTAGCATGGCTTTGACCGCAGGTATATTCCTTGAACCGCCTAGTGCGTAGCGGAGTGTTAGTGGTCCAGGCGACAGGAAGTCATAGTCTTCCAGACAATTGCCACCGTTTACCGGCAGAGCTTTATTAGTACAAGGGTAGCCAGGGAGCGGTCCAGTTTGATCATATAAGACAGAACCAGCTCCAACATTGTTGTTGTTGTTTATGAGGGTTGAATAATCATAGGGTTTAAAACTGGATCCAGGTGGAATTAATACCGATGCGGCATAGTTTATCTGTCCGTCGGTTGGATTATTGAAGTTTACTCCACCAACTAGATCAACTATCCAACCATTTTTTACATCTTCAGTGACGGTTGCTTCTTCATCAGCCCGACCGGCGGTCATTCTTTGAATACTGGCATAATTTTGTTGAACCAGTTGTTCGGCGTGAGTTTGCAATGACATATTTAATGTGGTTATGACCTTTAGTCCGCCCTTAAGATAAACAGAACTTCCGAACTGGTTAATCAGTTGTTGTTTAGCTGCCAGAACAAAGTAAGGTGCTTTGATGTTCTGGTATAGTCCTTGTTGTTGATGAATTTCCGACATGATATCAACATTGGCTGCAGCATCGGCCTGAGCTTGTGTGATGTAGTGCATTGATACCATTTGCTGTAAAACATAATGTTGTCTATTGAGTAATGCTGATTGAGAGAAATAGTTACCGGTTACTGCGGGGTTGTATTTGCTATCGGAATAAGGAGAATAATAGGTTGGGGCTTGTGGAATAGCGGCTAGCATGGCTGCCTGAGCCAAAGTCAAGTTGGCTGCACTTGTTTGAAAATAGTCCTCGGCAGCAGCTTCTACGCCGTAATCTACACCTCCGTAAGGGGCAAGATTGAGATAGCCAGTTAAAATGTCGTTCTTGGAGTATTCTCTGGCAACTTCAACCGCCAGTATCAATTCCTTGACCTTTCTGATAATAGTTCGATTATCCGTCCAGTTTTCGTTAAGCTTTACTAGTTGTTGCGTTAGAGTAGATCCACCTTGAAGAGATCCTCCGGTTAAGTCATTTATAGCGGCTCTAAGAGTACCCGTAATCGAAAAAGCACCCTCGTGATAAAAGTTTTTGTCTTCAATGGCAACGGTAGCCTCTTTCATATAGTTATTGATTTGATTGGATGGAACAGGTATTCGTTTTACGGCACTATAGTCTTGCCAGAGTACTGTTTTACCAGTGCTGTCATAATAAGTTACACTGCCTCCGACATTACTTCCAGCAATGTTGTTCAGTTGGGGTAAATCTTTTCTGAAGTATGCGAATAAGCCGATGATTAGAAAAAAGCCAATAACAATGGCAATACCGAAAAGTTTTAAAAACATTATTAATCCATCGCGGCTGAACCAATATTCGAATTGGTGCTTTGGATGTAGTCGGTAAACTATTCTTAAAAATTTATTTTTCGGAAGACTTCGTAAATAGAGAGCCTTTCTGGTTGCTCTCTCTGATTTTCTGTCCTTTCGTCTTTCCGATATGGTTCGGTTAATTGCGATAACTTTACCGGATTTTGTTTTTAGGTTATTTCTTCTTCTCGATCTATTTTTATCGGTTGAACCTTGCATTATTATTAAAACTCCTAATCAACAACAAAGTGTTAGCATTTATTATAACAATAAGAATTTAGTTTTTATAGGCATATCTTATGTTAAAATTTTAGATAAGATAATCATCAGTTTATATCATAGAAAGGCTGATAAAAGGATGAAGTTTAGTGAAGAATTAGTTTGGCGAGGCAGTATCAAAGATAAAACCTTTGAAAATGTATCCTATTTGGATGAACCTCGTTCTTTATATCTTGGAGTTGACGGAACAGCCGACAGTTTAACCATCGGTAATCTTGCCATTCTGATGTTACTCATGAGATTTGTTGCCGCCGGCCATAAGGTTTTCATGCTAATAGGTGGAGCAACATCTCTAGTTGGTGACCCTTCTGGTAAGTTGACTGAGAGAGAATTAAAATCCGCCGAGGAGATTAATCACAATACGCAATCTATAAAAAACCAAGTTGAAAGCATCTTTTCTAAGAATGTTAGCGGTCATCCAATCACGTTTGTTAATAATTATGATTGGTTTAAAGACATTAAATTAATGGACTTTCTTAGAGAAACTGGTAAATATTTTGCGATTTCCGATTTGGTAAATCGTGATTTCGTCCAAACCAGAATTGATCAATCCGGTGACGGCATCAGCTTTACGGAATTTAGTTATACGCTTATTCAGGGCTATGATTTCTGGCACTTATATAAAAACCATGGTGTTAATCTTCAAATAGGTGGTTCGGACCAATGGGGTAACCTGCTGTCTGGTGTCTCCTTGATTAGAAAGAAAGAAAATGCCGAAGTTAACGCATTAACGATTCCTCTTGTAATAAATCGATCAACAGGCATAAAGTTTGGAAAGTCTGAAACCGGAGCCGTCTGGCTAGATGAGGATAAAACATCACCAACCAAGCTTTATCAGTTCTTTGTAAATAGCGGCGATGAAGATCTGGACTACTTGCTTAAAGCGTATACCTTTTTAAGCAAAGAACAGATTGATGAGCTGGTTGCTCGTCATAACGCTAACCCGGCAATCCGAAACGGACAAAAAGAATTGGCTTACCAGGTTACGAAAATAGTTCACGGTCAGGATAAAGCTGATGTGGCTGTGAAGATTTCCGAAGTGCTCACTGGCAAATTCGCTTTAAGTGATTTGTCAAACAATGAAATAGACCAATTGAAAAAAGAAATTAATTTTGAACGAGTTTCATTAAATTCTTCTGTGATAGATATTTTGGTTAGTGTTGGGCTTGCTGAGTCTAAAACTGAGGCCAGAAAATTTCTTAAAGACGGATCAATTTCGATCAATTTTAACAGGATAGACAATGAAATAATTGATGAGTCTAAATTTTCCGGAGGGTTGGCACTCATCAAACGAGGCAAAGCTTTTAAAGATACTGCATTAATTTCTCTTTAACTTGGATAAATAGCAGTGCTTTAGTATATTTAATAACTATGGTAAATCAGAAAAATTTGAAAAAAGCAGACCAGTATAACGATAAAAATCACAATTATCTGAAATATTGGGATCATCGTCAATACGAAAATCAGTCGGAAGTAATTGCTATAAATAAGTTGCTTGGAGGTAAGCATTTTAAGCTTGCGGTGGATGTTGGTGGTGGTTATGGTAGGCTTTCTAAAATTCTGGCAGACTATGCTGATGAGGTAGTTTTAGCGGAACCATCGTCTCAACAACTGGATTTAGCTAAAGACTATTTGAAAGAATATCCGCAGATAGATAGAAAAATCATGCAAGCCGACAATCTTGATTTCAAAACTGGTTCAGTGGACCTCTTGGTTATGATCAGAGTGATGCATCATTTACCCGATCCAACAGTAGAGTTGGCTGAAATTTCGAGAGTTCTTTCAAAAGACGGCTATGCAATTATCGAAATGGCTAACTACGCCCACTTTCTAAACCGGGTAAGGCTGTTCTTGAAAGGTAAAAGGTTGCCAATGTCACCTGTTGATATCAGATCAGCCGAACATCGTGGCAAGGATGAGATTCCTTTTGTTAATCATAACCCAAAAACTGTAGTTTGGCAGTTCGACAAAGCTGGGTTAAGGGTTGAAAGAGTTTTATCAGTCTCAAACTTAAGGCACCGTATTTTTAAGACAGTGTTACCACAAAAACCACTTCTTTATATTGAAAAATTACTTCAACAACCTCTGTCTAAATACTATTTCGGTCCGAGCGTGTTCTTCTTACTTCGCAAGAAATAATAACGAAATTGTTACAATAAGCTAGTATGACTAGTGAAATCCGCCCAATTAATTTAGATGATGATTTGACATATATAAAAGGTATTGGGCCGACGCTTTCGCAGGCTTTTAAGACTCTCGGCATTGAAACTGTCAGAGATCTGATTTATTTTGCTCCCCGCAGGTATGACGATTATTCTAATTTGCTTAAGGTTAAGGAGTTTAAGCCTGGACTAATAAGTGCAAAGTTGACTATAAATAACATAAATGCCAAATATGTCAGACGAGGACTACATATCACCGAAGCCTTAGGCAGTGACGAAAGCGGGAGTGTTAAGTTAGTTTGGTTTAATCAACCATATCGGGCAAAAAATATCAAAACTAATATTTCATATTATGTTTCAGGAAAATTCGGTCTTTCTTCCGGCCGGATGTTAATCGTGAACCCGGCACTAGAAGTTGAATCGGATTTTCCGATTAATACAAATGGAATTTTACCAATCTATAAAACCAATAAAAACCTAACAGTCAATCAGATCAGAAAGAGCATAAGGGCAGTCTATGGTCATAATTTTAAGGTGGATGATTATATGCCTTCAGTTATCATTAAGGAAGAAAAATTAATTTCTCTTGCTGACGCCTTGAAGAACCTACATTTTCCTAAATCGACACTTGATTTAACTAATGCCAGGTTAAGGCTCAGTTTTGATGAGATCTTTGCCCTTAGCTTAGTTAGCTTCAAGAACCGCGAGATATTAAAAAAAGAACATGCCAATGTTGTTGATATTGATGTCGAGCTAGCAAAAAAGTTTATAAAAAAATTACCGTTCGATTTGACTGATTCTCAGAGGGCGGTGATATGGCAAATTTATTTAGACTTGGCTAAAGAAAGTCCTATGAATCGATTGCTCGAGGGAGATGTTGGTTCAGGGAAGACTGTTGTAGCCTTGATGAGTGCTCTTATGGTTATGAATAAAGGCTGGCAGGTGGCATTTTTAGCACCGACCGAGGTATTAGCCAAGCAGCATGCTAATACTATTTTCAAATTACTTAAAGGTTTGGGTTTGGAGAAACAAGTTGGTTTATTGGTCGGTAGTATGAGTGCTAGTCAAAAGAAAATGGTAAAAGAAAAGCTGGCAAAGAAGGAGATTTTACTAATTGTTGGTACCCACGCTTTGCTAGAGAGCGATGTTTCTTTGAGTCGTTTAGCGCTTTTGATAGTTGACGAGCAACATCGATTTGGTGTTAATCAAAGAAAGGTTTTGCAGAGAAACGCAAAAACCACCCCTCATCTACTAACACTGTCAGCAACCCCGATACCACGTAGCTTGGCTTTAACATTCTTCGGTGAGTTGTCGATCTCAAGATTAAGCGAAAAACCGTTTAAATCAACTGAGATAACTACGGAGATAGTGGCTGAAAGCAATATAAACCATGTTTATGATGTTATTGAAAAACAAATTAAAGATGGTCATCAGGTTTTTGTAGTTTGCCCTTTGATAATCCAAAATGAATCAAAATCGAGACGAAAAGATGTTTATTCTGTTTACGATGAATTAAAGGAAGTATTCCCAAGATTCAAACTCGGTTTGCTTCACGGAAAACTCTCGGCAGATGAAAAGGATAAGGTATTATCGGATTTTGTTAGCAAGAAACTTGATTTAATTGTGTCAACAACTGTTATTGAAGTGGGAGTCGATGTGCCCAATGCGACAGTTATGGCTATATTCGATTCTGAATCGTTCGGCTTGGCACAGTTACACCAGTTGAGAGGTAGGGTTGGTAGGGGTGAAAGCAGTAGCTATTGTTTTCTGATTGGCGATGAAGATATTTCCAAAAACGAAAGAATGAACTCCCTGGTCAAGCTAACAAATGGTTTCGAATTGGCAGAAGTCGATTTGAAAATACGAGGCCCCGGAGCCTTTTATGGTCTTTCTCAGCACGGTTTAAGTGATTTAAGATTTACTGAATTTTCAAATTTAGACTATATTAAGAGGGTAAAAAAAATAGCCCAGCAGTTTTTTAAGACGTTTCACCTTAGTGACTTTAAGCAACTGGACGACAAAGTCTCAGAGCTTGCCTCTATTAGAACACTGGATTAGGAAGACTTATCTTTATAGAATAAAATAGTAATTGGTTTATATGTATTCAGGCACAACTTTTAGAAAAAATTCAGGCAAAATTATTGGCGTTCATCAAAAGATTGACCGGTTGGCAAGAAGGAACTTAAATTTGATTGACGGACCAATCAAATTTCCGGCTAGCAAGAGCATTTTGCATTTTGAAGGCTACAATGGCCCTGATGCAATTAAAAGGAAAAGTCCGGCAAAAAATGAGCCTTGGCACTTCATATCCCCCTACGATATCGATGATAATGAACTTATCAAGGCGATTAGCTATCATTATCAGAATCTCGTTCAAGCCTTGAAGACTAAAAATATCGAAAGGTCGTCTTTTGAGGCCGCCTGGCTGTCTCATGCCCTCGTCGACGGCTTAACTCCGGCACATCATTATCCTTATGAAGAAAAGCTGGAAGAATTGAGGATGGGTCAAACCAAAGATACCAGAGATACACTGAAAAATCGACTAATAATGTCCGGCGAAAAGAAAAGACACATCATTCATAATAACTGGAGGATGTGGGGACCAAAAGGCTTGTTTATAACTCATGCGGCATTCGAAATTGGTGTTGCTGGCATTATGGCACCGCTCAGTTTCAGAAAAACTGTCCCAAGCCGGAAAGATTTAGATAATTTTAAACAAGGGATTGATAAGTGGTATAGGCAAATTGCTCAGGACATCGCCTCCCACGGACTTTATGATGAATTTTATCAGCACGGTTGGACAATTGGATTATCGTCAAAGATTCGAAAATACCTAGCTCCGCTTCTGATTAAATCAGTAACCGTAGCATGGTATAGTGCTTATCTTGAATCGAAAAAATGAGATTAGATCTCTCTATAACTGGCGGTAATCTCAAAGGTACGAATTTTTATTCTCCAGATAGTCCTAAAACCCATCCTATGAGCAGTAGAGTTAAACAAGCAATTTTCAATATGCTTGGTGACATTTCCAATCTAAGAGTACTTGATTTATTTGCCGGAAGCGGAGCGATCGGATTTGAATCAATTTCCAGGGGAGCAGGTAGCGCTGTCTTGGTTGATAATGATTATAAGGCAGTCAGTGCTGCAAGAGAATCGACTATTAAACTCGGCTTATCCGCTAAAGTTCATTTAGTTGATCGTTCGTTTGAGGAATACATTAATCAGGATGATAACCTGTTCGATTTAGTTTTTGTTGATCCTCCGTATGATCATTTGCCACAAAATTTAAACTTGGTAGAAGATAAAGTATCTAGCGGCGGGCTCCTAATATTATCTCTACCAAACAGTAATAAGACTGGACAAGACTTTGATTTTAAATCTTTAAGGATGGTTAAACAAAAACAATATGGTAAGGTTTTGATTCAAATTTATAAAAAATAAAATTATGCTGTAAAATATTATCTATAAATTCCACTGAGTTCGCGCGAGTGGTGAAATGGTAGACACGCATGCCTTAGGAGCATGTGCCGCAAGGCATGGAGGTTCAAGTCCTCTCGCACCCACCA
>JAKBGO010000023.1 GCA_021833065.1 bacterium | reverse complement strand
AGAACCGGCCCATAGTCTGTTGGATAGAAGTAAGTATCCCGGAAATCGTAAACAACAATGGGTTGAAGGCCAAAAATCTCATAATTGTGGCGGCCGTGTCTATCTCTTCCGGTGGCAAATGAGGGGCCACTACATGAGCAATCAACCACCGAGCGAAAATCAATATAAAAACGGCGACGCCGGCCATAATAATCGACAAAAAATTAAGCAATGAGCTGGAAAGTTCCCACATCGCCTTGTGATTTCCTTTGGTCAGCCGATCAGTTAAAACTGGTATGAAAGCCACGCCCAAAGCGCCAGCCGATAGAGTAAAGAAAAATAAATCCGGGATATTAAATGCCGCAAAGTAGGCGTCGGTTGAATTAGGTCCAACTAATGGAAAATTGGCATTGACCAACTTAGTCCTTAGAAATCCTAGGATTTGTCCGAATAAAGCGGCGCCTATTAACAAAAAGGCAGCTGACGAGACTGAAGTAATCTTCTTCTTGGGCTTTGGTTTAGTTTCATCCATAAAAAAATATCTTTAAATAAGTATAGAACAGATACCAATCCATATCCATAAAAAAGCCGGTGGCTCTAAAAAAACTAATAGAGCAATGCGTTCTTGGGAACCTTGGCGCCGGTTAAAATCTCTGCGACTTCTTTTGCGTCAACGGTCTCTTTTTCTAACAATGCTTCTTTTAATTTTTCTAAGTAATTCATGTTGGCTTTAATTACCAATCTCGCACGATTAGCAGCCTCGGTGATTAAAGATTCAACTTCTTCATCAATAATCTTGGCGGTCTCTTCAGAATAGTCTCTTTCGTGAACTAAACGATCAATCATCATACCGTCGTCAACGCGAAAAACCTGGTCTCTCAGTTTCTTACCCATACCTTGGTTGATAACCATGTCTCTAGCCAGCTCACTGGCACCTTTCAAATCTGATCCGGCACCGGTTGTTATTCTATCGGGACCAAGTATAATCTCTTCGGCAATTCGACCGCCCAGACCTCTGGCTAAAATGTCCTTAAACTGAACCAGTGAGTTAAACACCCTATCTTCAGGAGGAATAAACCAGGTAACCCCACCAGTCCCGCCTCTTGGTATAATAGTTATCTTATGGACCGGGTCACTATCGGGTAAAACGTGTCCGACTAGAGCGTGACCGGCTTCATGATAAGCAGTGATTCTTTTATCTTCTTCGTTCATAACCTTGTTTTTTCTTTCCGGACCGATTGCAACTATTTCAAAGGCCTCGGTAACATCAGATTCTGTTATTTCGTTATGAGAATTTCGGGCTGCGATTATAGCTGATTCATTGGCAATATTGGCGAGATCGGCACCGGATGAGCCGGCTGTTTTTGCGGCCAAAGCATCTAAATCGACTGATTTAGACAAAGGCTTTTTGGTAAAGTGAACCTTCATGATGGCGAGTCTGTCTTTTCTGTCTGGTAAACCGATATTAACCCGCCTATCAAATCGTCCGGGACGGAGCAAGGCCGGATCAAGCACATCTGCCCGGTTGGTAGCAGCCAAGACGATGACGCTCTGACCTTGTTCAAAGCCGTCCATTTCAACCAGAATTTGGTTTAATGTTTGCTCTCTTTCATCATGTCCGCCGCCCATTCCACTGCCACGTTTTCGTCCAACCGCATCAATTTCGTCTATAAATATAATGCAAGGTGCATTTTTTTTGGCTTTTGCGAATAAATCTCTAACCCTGGAAGCACCGACACCGACGAACATTTCAACGAATTCCGAACCGGAGATGCTAAAGAATGGAACATTGGCTTCGCCGGCCGTTGCTCTGGCCAGCATTGTTTTTCCAGTTCCCGGAGGACCAACCAGTAAAACACCCTTTGGAATTTTTGCACCCAGTGCTGCGAATTTCTTCGGATATTTCAGAAATTCTACAACTTCCTCGAGATCTTGTTTAGATTCTTCGGAACCGGCGACATCCTTAAAACTAACCTTGTCTTTTTCATTTCCGTAAAGTCTAGCCCGGCTCTTGCCAAAACTGAGGGCTTGATTCCCTTGTCCCTGGGCGCTTCTTAAAATAAAGAAAAGAATGCCGGCTATTATTAAGACCGGTAAGACTGAGTCGAGAATACTAAGCCAGACAGATGTTGAACTGGTTTGGGGTTTGTAGTTAACCTGTACTTTGGAATAATCTAGACCCAGTGATTTCAAGCTGACATTCGGATCAGTATAGGTTTTAAGGCTGGCGGTATTTGAATTTTTGGGAGTAATATCCACTTCATTGGAGTTAGCGATAACCGTTAAGCTCTTATATTCACCCTTATTGGCGTTGCTGATCATTTCTGTCAGCGGAATAGTTTTTATATTTGAATTATTCTGTGTAGATGATGCAAATAAAACTAATCCAAATAAAACTAAAAGGATGATAAAACCGATATTTTTAAAATACCTTTTACCACCTGAACTTTTTTTAGAATTAATGTCTAAAGGTTTCTTATTCATTAAATTAATTATACCTCAATAAAAGTTGATTTACTAGCGCTCTAGTATGTCGAGTGCCAAGACTTCCTTTTGAACGATTACAAAATAGCCGTGTTTGACATCGTATTTCGAGCCTGTAGTACCTATTCTACTACCACTTAGTATTCTTTGAATGGTTTTTTTATCAAAATCTCGTAAATTATTTTTTCTCAACCAATGAGCGATGATCTCACTGGCCAGATTATCGGGCAAAGAATTAATTGCTTGTCGTTTTATTGTTTTTTCATCGGCAATCGTATCTAAAAATTCATCCAGTAAATTATCCAGTTCCTGGTTGATGGAATGTTGGCTTTTTATGATTGATTCAAGCTTTTTTGTTTGAGCAGTGGAAAATTTTTTGAGCAGTTCTTCTCTTATTAAATTTCTGGAATATTTCAGGTCGGTATTAGTTATATCTTCTCGCCAAGCTAATTGGTGTTTGTTTGCGTATCTCAAAATCTGTGCTTTGCTAAATTTAAGTAGCGGCCGGATTATCAGGTCCCGGCTTCCGAGAGATGTCAGACCCTTTCGACCGGTACCCCTCAGCACATTAAAGACTGCTGTCTCAATCAAATCATTTTTATGATGAGCTGTCAGTATCGCACCGGCCTGATATTTTTCCGATACTCCAAATAAAAATTCATACCTGTGTTTTCTGGCAGTCTCTTCGGATGTTTTAGGTCCCAGATTAGCTTTCTCAAAAACGAATTCAAAACCATAACTCTTAGCCGTTTTTCGAACCAGTTTCAGATCAAGGTCAGAGTCTTGTCTGATTCCATGATCGAAATGGGCAACTATAAATCTAAAATCGGGATTCTTGGAGTAGTTATTATTGATTAGACTAAGAAGACTGATAGAGTCAACGCCCCCACTGACGGCTACAATATATGTTCCTGGCTTTAAATCAATTTTCATAATCTATAATAGTTATTATATGCAAAAACTATACTTTGTCCGTCACGGTCTGAGTGTTATGAATCAGATCGGCTATTTTTCAGGCAGAACAGAAACGGATCTAACAAATCAAGGAATTAAGGAAGCTGCTGAAGCCGGCAAAATTCTGAAAAGCTACGGGATTAATTTAATCATTTCGTCTCCACTGAAAAGAACGGTTCACACTGCTCAAATTATCGCTCAAGAAATAAGTTATCCAATCGATGATATAGTGCTTAATGAACTCTTTATTGAAAGAGACTTCGGTCCACTCGAAGGAGAGGCGTATATTCCAAACCTCGGCAATCACCCGGGAGTTGAGACTGTGGAACATATCATAAAAAGAGCCGTAAAAGCCTTGGATTACCTGAATACGTTAGCCGATTTCGATAACATTTTAGTGGTTAGTCATGGTGCTATGGGCAGAGCTCTAAGGCACGTAATAAACAAAGAAATACCTTACTCCAATTCGCCCAATTTTAAGAACGGCCAGATAGTAGAGTTAATCTAGTTTATCCAATCTAGAAATGTTACAATCTATCCTATAAATGGCGACGTAGCTCAGCTGGTTAGAGCACAGGACTCATAAGCCTGGGGTCAGTGGTTCAAGTCCACTCGTCGCTACCAATTTTATAGAGTTGTTTATATTAAATCTAGAAACTGATTTAGGGTTACTATCTTCATACGACCAATCGACCTCAGAATTAACAAGTCGTTATCGCCAGTGACCAAATAGTGGCAGTTTCCCAGTATAGCCGATGCTATAACCGGATCGTCTTTTGGGTCTCTAGTCTGTATAGGTATTATGTCCACATCGACATCTAGGCAGAGTCGCTTCAATTGTTTTTCTAAAGCATTTAACCATTTATAGGGAGCTTTACCATCGATTTTAAGTTTAGTTCTTATCTCGTTAATGATAAACGGCGATATGACTATTTGACAGTTATTAACACAAAACCGTATTAATTCTTCCGGCTGACCACCATACAAAATAGCGCTGTACCATATGTTAGTATCTATAAGTACCGACAGATATACTTCATTACCATTTACGGTATTTACGCCGTTGCTCTGTAATAGCTTTTGCCACTTTTTTCTCTGAGCTGTAGCCAATCTTTTCGCCGAGTTCTTTGCCATAACGCATTATTTCCTCAAATTCTTCTTCTTCTCGAAGGTACCTAGTTGCAGCAAACCTTAAAAAGTCACTGCGACTACCGAATTGCTGCTTGGCTTTCTTATCAATAAGATTAGCTAGGTCTTCAGGGAATGATATATTAAATGTTTTAACAGACATAGCAGAAATTAAATCCTTTCGTACTCAATTATTGTATGGAAATTGTATTAACTTGTCAATGTACATGCACAAACACTCGATAGGTGTCATGGTTTAAGGATGCTCTCTTAGACTATAAAAGTGTTCATTACTTGTAATATGTCTATCAATCCTTGCTTAATCTGTTTAAAATTCACTTGTCGCCACCATAATTGACTTTTTGTAAAGCTTATGTTAATGTATGATTATGCAAAAAGATCAACCTCTGTCAAAAAATTACGATCTGAATTTTATTACTAGCGAATCAGTGAGAGAAGAAGAGTCCAAAACCGTATTTGAAAGACTTGATAATATCTTTAGCGAAAATCCGTCAGCAATCTCATTGGACGGTGACTTAGGAAGATTGTCATCAATGCTTTCTCATTCTGTTAATGGCATCCTGTCTGTAAATTTTACCCAGGAAGTCAGTAGTCCATATGATAGTTTTGAAGATAATGGTCAAAACATTGTTTCTAGGATATTAAGAATGCGTTCTCGATCCAGTATTGCGAAGGTGGGCGGAAAACCGTCGGATTTTGTCGATTACGACATATACTTAATTGCACTTATGGGTGAAAATCAAACAAGTGTTAGAATGAAAAATTGTTCTATTGGTGCAATAAGGACTGCAAATGGTGATATTAATTATTTCAAAATATCACCTAATGAGAATTTAGGAAAACTAATTGTAGATAGAGCTATTAAAGATCATGATAGCGATCGAGTTCTTAGTGAGGCGGGTGATATTGATCGTAGCGCTTTTTCAGTCGCCCCCTTAGAGGCTGATGAACAATACATGGCAGTATCCGAATTTGAAAAAGCTATCAGTACTCTCGGCTCCGAATAATATATTCCTCTTTCTTAGTCTAACCTGTAGTTACAGTTAGGTATTAATCGTCCAAGTATTCCCGCCATTTAATTAAAATCTACCGGGTTAAAATTATTTTTAGCCACCACATTGCGATATTTGAGTAAATTGATATAATATTACATAATATGGATTTTTCGAGAATCCCTAATTTTCGAGAACTAAGGGATAATAAAGCCGGTTATGATACTAGATATAAGCTAGATACTTCTCATCCTCTGTATAATGATCCCCTGGTCGATCTCAGGGAACCTGAATTTGGCTTCGAAGACGCATCAAGTTACTATTCAAAACCAAACCCCATGACCGGCGAGAAGCTTCCAGGAGTACCCGATGCTCCGCTGGTTAGATTAGATATCGCCAAAAGACTGAAACGAATTAACTTTTTCTTATTGAATGACTTAGATGTCAATGAAGCCTTGGGCGCCCCCGCGCGGTTAAAAATCGATGATGCACTAAGACCGGCAGAGGTTCAAAAATTCGCCTACGAACGGGCTTGGCCTAATGTTTTAAAAAAAGCTAATCCCGATTTATCTGATGAGGAATTGACTGGGCTACTTCCTAAATTTGTTGCCAAGCCAAACTTAAACACTCCTACTCCACATTTAACCGGCGGTGCAGTTGATGTCAAACTAATAAATGTCGACACCAACGAACCCTTTGATAGGGGCCACTCTAGAGGATCTATCAAAGGGAGTGCGACTCCGGATTTTTATGAAAACTATCAGGTTAACTGGGAGGAAAGTGACATAGAAGAGTTAGCCCCGAAAGAAGTTAAACGAGAGGTCTTAATCGGACGGCGAGTTCTGTATTTTGCAATGGTTAAAATTGGGGGTCTTAACGTAAACCCGGATGAGATCTGGCATTATGGCAAAGGAGATCCTTTATCGGAGTATGTTTCAGGTAGCAGACGTCCTTATTATGGTATCGCCAAATTACCCGAGTGGTATGAAAATGAAATGAGGGCCCTGCAAAAATAAAAAACCACCGACTTTAACGGTGGTCTTTTTAAAACTTTTAGGAGCTTAGATTTTACTTAAAATCCGATCTATCCTTAACAGATTACGGTCGGAAGTTTTAAGTAATTCAAACTCAATCCCTTCTACCTTCATATTAACCCCTTTTGTTTTTGTTTTTTGTTTTGATTGGTTTTGTTAACCTTAATCAATATAGATAATATAGAACAACTTGAGTTATACTTTCAAGTACTTTTTAGTAATTATCGTGGTCTTTTATACTATATACGAATGCTGCCACCGACAGGATAATTAAGACTAAAGCAATAACTAAAAACACCGGGTTAAAGGAGTGAACTGAAATTGGTTTAGAGGCTGTGGCTGTATTGGGAGTAAACTGGGCTGTGGTGGTATTGGCGGAAGGTATCGCTATGCTAGAGCCAGAAGAGCTATTGAGATAACTCGCTGTTGACTGAGATTGTATTTGATTATTACTGCTATTACCGATAGACGAACTGCTGTCATTTTGAGGATTGTTCGAAGAAACATTTGTCGGATTAGTTATCGAGCCGCTATTTAATAAACTATTGTCCATTGCTTATATAATATCCTATCTAGGGGTGTGTTAAAACTTCTCTCCAGGACAAAATACTATATCCGGAAGTCAGAGGGTAATATGGTGGCGGGTTATACATCAGGTTGTAGTCATACTGAGTTGTGTTATTCAAAAAACCGGAAATATATTGTCCGCTAGTACTGTCATAGGCGGCATTACCACATTGCGAATCGCCGTCAAGCCAGGACCATGTCCAGGTTAATCTGGTGGCTACCGATCCATAAAAAAGAAATTGCTGAGTCGGATCTACATAACCGGTCGTACAGATTAGAGGATTAATATTGTAGGTATCCGGATACCAGACATTTCCCCTTTCAGCCAGCAAGGCGCCGTCAACTTCAAAATTTATGGGCGTAACCGATGGTGGTGGTGGAGCATAAGGAGCGATCGAGATAGTGTTTTGGGCTATCAGACCGATAGCATCGGAACCGTTTTTAGTACTGTAAAGTAGCGGTCCGGCAATCGTTATATTTGAATAGGAATTACTGCTGGCGGCAGACAGATTACCAGCAGCTATGGTAACTCTGCCATGGAAATCCGGATTAGAAGTCACCCAAACATTGTCTTCAACATAAATTACTCCGGTCGCCGGAATGGCATTTCCTGATGAGACTAAACTAAGACCAAGAGCTGACAAATAGGAGGATTGGGTATCGTCTTCAGAGCTAACCTTATACAAATCATATGTCGAGTTGGGATTTAAAACTATCAGATAGCCTTTCGATCGGCTGGAATTAGAATTACTTCTAGCAATATAGGCCGTAGTTGATTCATTTGGTGTTGAGCTGCAGGCGTTAGAATTATTATTGAGCGAGGAAGTTGTGGAGCTTGAACTGAATGCTATTTTTTTAAGCTTACAAAGATAAGACGATACTTGGTTAAAATCAATAGTCGGTACGGGATACAACCAGTCGGCTTTTGAACGTGTCGAGCAATTAACCGGACTGGTAACGGACGTGGAACACCAGACACCGGGGTGCGAGCTCCCATCGCCACCAACCGACGCCGAAGGTGTGTAGCTACTATTGGCGCTGGAGACCGTCGATGTATTTAAGCCATCCATCCTTATTCCCTGATTAGAAATAACTGGCCCGTCGGCTGTTTCATTTGCCCCAAACCACAAGGCCGAATCAGATACCACTCCCCAGCTGGCAAATGACGGTATTCCCACCTCAGCCTTAATCGTTTTAGTAATGCTGGAATTTAAAGGTTGGCCAATCGATCTAATGGTTACAATCGAAGAATTATTAGAGGTAGGCGGCTGTATGTAGAGGGTGTATGTTCCCTCGTCCACCCCGTTTAAATCAACATACTGATGAACATAAGGTCCGTATCCGTAAGCTGTCAGGGTATTTCCGCTATTGTTTCCGTCCGTGTAATCAGTGCCGTTATGATTCAAATGCCACTCATAGTAATTTACTCCTGCCTCGGCAATGTTTAAGGCCTGCTGCGCTTTGACAGAATTTGCTATGGCAGTAAAATTGGTTAGCGTAACCTCAGTCACCGCTAAGCCTATAATTGAAAACGAAACAATAACTGATAGCAGAGCCGGTAACATTAATTAATCTCCTTGTTATGAATTGCCATTTAAGCGTTATTCT
>JAKBGO010000022.1 GCA_021833065.1 bacterium | reverse complement strand
ATGTACCACCTCTTAAGAGCCTATTTAGAAAACTATACATGGCTAGGTTTTCAAGAACCGCTGCAACTTTGGTTTCGGCAGGAGTACCGCTCCTACAGGTACTCGACATTACCTCTAAGAGCGTTGTTAATAGTTTGGTGGAAAGATCGATTACTAAGGCCGCCGAAAAAGTAAAAGGGGGTAAGTCTCTTGGCGATGCACTGACCGGTGATCCATACTTCCTGCCGTTAGTACCTAATATGCTTAAGATAGGTGAACAATCGGGGTCTATGGAAGATATGCTCAATAAAACGGCTTCATACTATGAAAATGAAGTGGATCAGGCAATAAAAAATATTTCCAGCATTATCGAGCCAATCATGATGGTGTTGCTTGGTCTAATGGCACTTATAATTGTTGCAGCAGTTCTGCTACCTATTTACGGCCTTGCCGGCTCGGGCGCAATAAATTCCAGTGGGGGTTAAAATATTACTTGCTCAACCATAATGCTTATGATACGATTAAAAAAAGATTTAAGGGGGATAAAAATCTAATGAAAAAAAATATTAAAAGAGACGGTTTCACGATTGTGGAAACAATGATAGTTCTGGCTATAGCGGGATTGATACTTTTGATCGTCCTATTGGCTGTTCCAGCACTACAGAGATCATCGGTTAATACCAATATTAAGTCCGATGCTAGTGCTATAGCTGCCGCAATAACCGACTATGAAAGCAATAACGGAGGTTCAGTACCTAGCACCAATTCTTACTATACTCAGAGCGGTGCAGAATTAAAAATTTCAACTGGTTCAGGCGATGTTGCTTCGACTGCCAAAATTCAATCAGCAGATTCAATTTATACATCTGCAACTAAATTTACGCCTAGTACACCGTCACCAGGAACAGTAGTTTCTGGTTCGGCTGCAAATGCAACAGGCAACGACTATATAGAGATTAATCTAGGTTTCTCCTGTGATGGAAATAGTCAAAGTTCGAGGATCGTTTCCATATTTTACCCAGTACAGACTTCTAGCGGTTTTCAATTTAGTTCCAGTGACTGCATCCAAGCTTAGTAGTTATTCAACAAAAATTTAGTTTAGTTTGAAAAGTTTTTATTTAATATTTGTAGGATTTATAGGGTTATCTGTAGGTAGTTTTATAAATGCCTTCACCTGGCGCTATTACCTAAAGAATATAACCGACCTTAGACATTTTTTCAAAAAACCTGTTGATAAAAAGGATTTATCCATCGTCAGTGGCAGGTCGATGTGTCCCAATTGTCAGCACAAACTTGCTTATTTTGATTTAATACCATTATTGAGTTGGACATTATTAAAAGGTAAATGTCGTTATTGTCATAGCAGAATAAGCATACAATATCCTCTGGTAGAAATATTTTCAGCTGCTGTCAGCGTAGTGTATCTACTATTTTGGCCTAGCATATCGAATACAAGGCAGCTTATGTCGTTTATCCTGATTATATTGATAGTTTACGGTCTGATAAGTCTGCTAGTATTTGATTTTAAGTGGTACATACTACCGTCAAACATTATTTATTTTTTATTTTTCCTTGGCATATTCTACGTTACCTTAAATATTAGCAAAATAAATATAGCCAGCTTGATTTTATCAACGATAATCGGTGGCGGACTATTTTATTTTCTTCATATTTTTTCTTCGGGCAAGTGGATTGGCGGTGGCGACGTCAGACTCGGTTTTTTACTAGGTTTTATCTTAGGAAACTTTAGCTTAGCAATAATGCTCATTTTTTTGGCTTCACTAATAGGCAGTGTCTTCAGCATTCTGTTAATTTCTCTTAGAAGAGTAAGTATTAAAAGCTCAATTCCTTTTGGTCCGTTTCTAATAATTTCTTTTATGATTGTCCAATTATTTGGAAAAACAATATTGATTTGGGCAAAAAATCATTACTTAATAGTTTAAATAGATTTATAAACCCCTTATGCTATACTAAGCATAAATAAAACTATTAAAATGAATAAATCAGGTTTCACCTTAGTAGAAGTGATGATATTTATAGCAATCAGTGGTGTGCTATTCATACTTGGTTTAAAAAATCTAATTGATACCCAGCAAAAAGATCAGTTTAACGTCGCCCTTGGTAATATAAAAAGCCAACTTCAAGTTTATCTGAATGATGCAGCTAACGGTAATTATCAACTGCCAAATGGCTACTACTGTGTTCCTTCATCGCCTAGACTTTCAGTAACTAATGCAGTGCATGTGGTGACCGATAGCCCTGATTGTAGCTACTTAGGCTCTGCACTTTATTTACTTAATAACGGTGCAATAAATCAGTCTAAGATATTAATTTTTCCGGTATTCGGATACACTTTTAAAAATAATTCTATAGTAGACGGATTTAGCCAGATCAAACCAAACTCAACTTCGCTAAGTGATTCTTTGCCGGTATCGAACTCAAACTTATTCACGACATACAACTTGCCGTCTAGTGTGTCATTATCCAGTGTAACTTTTGTAGACAACCACGGTGTTAAAAATAATATAAATTTATTTCTACTACTTAGCAACTACAATCAATATACCGCCAGTAATTCACTGAACTCCGGGTCTCAATTTTCCCGAATTATTCCGATAATTCCACTTGTCAGTCCGATAGACTATTCTAGCCAAATTGGAGTAAATGCCGTTAATTATGTAGATGAATTAACTGATCAATGCTCCGAAAACAATAGTCTGCCATTACCTGCCTATACTTGTCGGCTTAACACTGCAAACCTTGAAATTTCGTCATCGGCAACTCCAATAAACCCTTCTAGTGGTATAAGTATTTGCTTGAATGATACAAACGGCTCTGAATCTGCCAATTTAACAATAGGTAACACCAACCAAAGCAGTAACTCCACTATTTACACAAAATTATATAATGGTTTAAATTGTTTATAATGAAGATTTCAAATACTCATGGCGATACTATAGTCGAAGTCCTTATTAGCATCGCAGTCCTTTCCATAATTATTGTCGGAGCTTATGTATCGGCAAATCATTCAACTTTGATTCTCAGAGACACTAAAGAACACACCGACGCTCTTGCCCTAGCTCAAAATCAGGTTGAATCATTAATATCCTGGTATCACAACAATAACTCCGGCAACATAACGCCCGTTGCAGCGGGTTCGTATTTTTGCTTTGATAATTCCGATCAGGTAGTAACACTTTCAACTTCAACATCCTATTGTTACATCCCGGGAAATGACCTTAGCGCTAAACCAATTACTTCTATTCCCCCAGTCAGCAACGCGCCTTACTTTTATCAAGAACAAATGGTTCAGGTATCGTCTCCTACTTTTTCGGCTCATTTCGGGTCATCTATCTGCGACTACCAGTATGCCACATTTGAAGTCAAAGTTAATTGGCAATCAGTACTTTCTGGCAATAATGATCAGGTATCACTTTTTTACAGACCTTCAACTAATCCTGTTTGCCACTAAAGGTTTACTATGATTTCTCGTCTGTTTAAGTTTAAAAAAAATATAATCAAGAACCAGTCCGGGTTTACTATTATCGAGCTGATGATTGCCACGGTGGTCTTTTCAACGGTTTTGCTAATAGCAACAATCTCCATAGTATTTGTCTCTAAGACCTACTCAACAAGCCAGATTAATATTAAACTCCAAAACACAACTGAATCTATCCTAACAGGTATATCGAATGCGATTAAATACAATAAACCGACACCCATAGTCATGAACTACAACCCTAATCCTACTTATTCTGGCTATTTTTGTATCGGAGATAATGTCTATACTTTTTATTTGGCACCGAATTCGGTTGACAATCAGCCGTTGAATTATAAAGACGCGGCTGGAAACACAAAGAACACAGTTGGATTAATTTTATCAATATCTACAAACTGCGGGCCCAATGTAAACGGTGTACAGTTGCTGTCCAATAACGAAAGGCTGGGAGAACTCGACATTGTACCCCATGGTAATGGCTACCAGATTAATCTAAGCGTGGCATATGGAGATGACTCGGTCTTGAAACTGCCAGTCACAACACTGACACCAAATAGCGACGGCACTCCAAATTATCCATATTATTGTGATGTAAATTCTTTTAGCCTATCGTTCTGTTCAGTTGACAGTATCTCAACCCTAGCATCGTCAAGATTATCCCAATAGATTAATGAAATATGTATGATAAGATTAAAAATGAACATGAGTAACAGAATTCTGTTAAAGTCCGAAGAGGGTTTTGCCGCAATTATCATAACGATGATAATATTGGCAATTATAGGACTATTGGTATTGGGTTTTGCTACAAATACAATTAATAATCAGAAGATTGCGCTAGACAATATTTTATCTACTCAAGCATACTATGATGCCGAGAGTGGGATAAATGATGCCTATACGACAATCTCGGCTTACGAGAAAACAGCCACCAGTCTAAGTAGCATACCGAATAGTATCAACAACTGCACTAATAATTCTTATGTTAGTTCTAATTCTAATGTGATTGATTCAAACAACTCGTACAGTTGTCTTTTGGTAAATACTCAACCCAATACTCTAGAATTTAAACCCATATCACAGCTCCAAGGACAGGCGTTTCCGGTAGAATCACCACCTAGTTCGCCTAGTAATGTTAATTACATAGTATTTGATTGGCAAACGCATAACCTTACAGGTACTCCAGTTTTTACTGGTTGCAATTCTACCTTAAACAAGTTTGATCTGCCCGGAAATCTCAGTAACTGTTCGGCCCCTGTCTTACAAGTTGATTTTGTCCCTATGAATAAAATTGTTATTGGTTCGACTCCTACTAGCATAAATCAGTCGACACTTAATTATTATTTAGAGCCCATAAGCTCCAACAATACATCAACACCGGTCTCCGGTACTATTTCTAGCCCAAAAATTCCAACAGAAGGAACTGTTTATAGGCCTTATTGTTCGGTTTCTGTAACTGCCAATTTTGAATTTAGCTGCTATTTTGTTATGCAAGTGCCCTCTGCCTTTGTTTCCAGCGGATACTATGTTCGGTTAGTCCCAATTTATTACGATGCAGATGTATCGGTATCTGCAATTACTGGTAGTACTTACAATCCATCCAATTCAGTATCTTTATTTGGTGCACAAGCTTTAGTTGATTCTACGGGTGATTCGGCCGGAGTGCTTAGAAGGCTAGAAGAAAGAATATGTATAAGTACGCTATGCGACAACAGCACTCCAAGTGGAGCTATTATTTCCAATGGAGATATTTGCAAGCAGTTTACGGCAATGCCCGGTCAGGTGGTAGATGCTTCTGGGTATTGCGGTCTTCCTTAACCGGTTTTTTTTGAATGAAATTTTTTATAAACCTCTTTCAAGTGAACGTCGGTTATGTGAGTATAAATCTGTGTTGTAGCGATGTTGCTGTGTCCGAGCATCGTTTGAACGCTTCTAATGTCAGCACCGTTCATAAGTAAATCTGTGGCAAATGAGTGTCTTAAAACATGTGGACTAACATGTTTAGTGATGCCTGCTAGCATCGCATATTTCAAAACGATTCTTTGTACGCTCCTTGCGGACAATCTTTTAAAATCCCCGGAATTGTCAATTTTATGATAGCCACTCTGATAGTGGATAAATAGAGGAACTGAATTGTCATCTCTTTTTTCAAGATACTTTTTAATCCAATCCTTTGCATCGTCGCTTAGGAAAACAAGTCTATCCTTCTGGCCTTTTCCTCTTATAGTAAACTCTCCTCTTTCAAGGTTTAACTGGTCCCTATTGAGACTAACTAGTTCACTGACTCTCATTCCGGAACTAAAAAGAAGTTCAAGTATGGTTCGATCCCTTAAGCCTATTGGAGTTTCAACTTTCGGTTGGCTAAATAGCCGATTAAGCTCGTCTCTGTCTAGAAAAGTGACTTGTTTTCTTCTAAAGGCCGCTAGCTCAATTTTTTCAGAGGCCATCGAGTTAATGTTTCTCTTTTGGCAATATTTCAAAAAACTCCTCAGAGCGATTAAATGATAGTTTTGAGTCGATTTATTTAATTCTTCGGCTGTGTTAGTGCCTAATCTGTTGAGCCAAAGACGCCAACGCCTTATCAAATCGTCATTTATATCTTCTACGTTAATTTCTCCGGCAAAATCACTCAGTCTAGTTAAATAATGATCATAATTTCTAATAGTTTTAAGTGAGCGATTTTTCTCAATTTCCAAGTATTCTAAAAAATCTGTTTTAAGTTTTTCGAAAGGCATGCTACATACTAGTATAAAACATTGTACTAACCTATAAGCAAAGATTAGCTTAAGCATTTGTAATCTGTTAAAATAAATTAATAAATTAAATCAAGGAATATAAATGGAAAAAACCCTAGTAATTTTTAAACCAGATTCAGTTATGAGAGGAATTGTCGGCAGTGTCTTGTCTAGGTTTGAACAAGCAGGGTTTAAAATTGTTGCCATGAAAATGCTAGTAGCCGATGAAAAGCAGCTACACTATCATTATGAAGGTATCGGTAAGCTCAAAACCAGGAAGGGAAATGAGATATTTGACAGTCAACTCAACAGTATGCAGGACGGTCCTGTTATATTGATGGTTTTGGAAGGCATCGAGGCTGTAGCCAATGTTAGAAAAATGGTTGGAGAAACTGAACCTAAGTCTGCTTTACCAGGGACTATAAGGGGTGATTTCGCACATGCTAATTATTCATCGGCGGCGAGTGTGAGCAGGGGTGTTGCTAATATTGTTCATGCTTCTGCAACAGTAGATGAAGCTGAACAAGAAATTAACCATTGGTTTAAAAAAGGAGAAATTTTTGACTATAAAAGTGTTCACGAACCCTTTACCTTGCCCAAAAAGTAGCGTTCTTTAAAGAGATGTAATATAAGTCTCCGTAGTTCAATGGATAAAATAATTCCGTCCTAAGGAAAAGCTAGAGGTTCGAATCCTCTCGGAGGCACCATTTTAAAGATGAACTCCAATAATGCTACAATTAATTTCAAGATGGATCTTAGTAAAACGCCTGAGAAGACAGGGTATAGATATTTTCAAGATCAATTTGACGATGAAGCTGTGCTATATGTATTCAGGAAACACCCGGTTGTAATGAGAAAGGGACTAGTTTTTGGATTACTTGGTCCCGTGGTGGGAGTATTACCCGCAGCTGTTAAGCCTGAGCTAGGTTTCGGGTATTTTTTCGGCGGTTTAATAGCAGGTTTTATTTTGGGGATGATAATCATGTTGCCCAGTTGGATAAGTTGGTATTTTAGTGTTTTTATAGTCACTAACCAGAGATTTATTCAGATTATACAGAAGGGGTTTTTTCATCGATCCGTTGCAGACATAAAACTTCAACAAATCCAATCAATAAGTTACGAACTATCTGGTTTACAGCAAACACTACTTGGTTATGGGCCAATCAAATTCCAAACCTATATAGGTGATTTTATTATTCATGACGTACATCATCCGGGTAAAATTCAGAAAAAAATCCAAACAATCCTCAGACAATTAAATATAACAAGCATAAATTATGCTGGAGAATCTAATGAAAAAGAGCAATTTGATATTTAATTTTTTCAGCAATCTTGTAAAGAGATCTAAGGATGCCGAGCAAAAGCTCGAATCTACCGTTAAGAATGTCCCAAAGATCACAAATAATACGATTACCGACGTCAGAGAGAGCATTTTGAAGGATGCCAGAAAATACATTTATCCTCTTAAGCACCCGAAACATTATATAGTCCGATTTTCAATATTTTTGGTTTCTTTAGGTCTTATTTTCTTTTTAGCGTTCAGTAGTGTCGAGATTTACGTATTTCAATCTTCGTCTGACTTTATTTATGGTGTGTCAGATATACTTCCTTTCCCGGTCGCATATTCGGGAACAAGTTTAATATCCTATCATAACTATTTGTTCGAACTACGTCGGAATATGCACTATTTTGAGACACAACAACAAATTAATTTTAGCGAGTCCATAAACTCTAATCTTCTAAGTCATCTTAAAACAGAATCGATGAATCAAGTGGTTCTAAATTTTTACGTTAAACAGTTGGCCAAAAAATATAATGTCAGCGTCAGCACTCAAGAAGTCAATAACGAGATTGCTTACTTTCAAAGTCAGAATAGGTTAGGTTCAAATATTTCAGTATTGGAAAATGTCTTAGACAATTTTTGGGGTTGGAGTTTGTCGGATTTCAAAACTGAATTAAAAAATGAATTACTGCAACAAAAAGTCGTCTATAAGCTAGATACTCAGACTGTATCTCTGGCAAATAACGTGTATAGTCAGTTGATTAAGGGTGCCGATTTTGCCACGCTAGCTTCTCAATACTCACAAGACCAAAATACAAAAAATAACGGCGGACAGTATCAAAACCCAATTTTGCAAACCGATAGGACACTTCCACCTCAAGTAATGGCAGAACTGTTTAGGCTTAAGGTCGGCCAGCTGTCACCAATAATTAATACTGGCTATACGCTTGAAATATTAAAAGTCGATTCAATCTCCGGACCAACTCTAACTGCTTCACACATACAATTTAACCTCCAGAGTATTAATAATTACGTTAAGATGGTGTCTGTAACTCATAAAATACATTATTTGATTAAATATTAGATAGGAATAGTGTATAATACTCTACTATTGTGGGCTCGTAGTGAAGAGGCCTATCACGTCTCCCTGTCACGGAGAAGATCGCCGGTTCGAATCCGGTCGGGCCCGCCAATTTTAAAGTAATCCGTTTTAGCAATTTTTTACTTACCAATTTTTCACCTAACAATCAGATCCTCTATTTGTTATCATAATCATAGCTTTATTGCCATTTTAGCTCAGTTGGCTAGAGCGCCGCTTTCGTAAAGCGGAGGTCTGGAGTTCGAATCTCCAAAATGGCTCCATATACCTGCGGGTGTAGTATAGTGGCAATACATAGCCTTCCCAAGGCTGAGTCGAGAGTTCGATTCTCTCTACCCGCACCAAAAACTGTTTTTTGGTATAATTAACTAAAGTTTTATATGGCAAATAAAAAAAATTACTCCCACGACCATACTGTTTTATTGCTTGGTATATTTTCGACCTTTTTTGCAGTTTTATCGATAATTATAGTAGCAATACGTCTTATTTCAGAAAACCATGCTACATATTTTATACAGTATCGGCCGACACTAGGTCTCAATGCAT
>JAKBGO010000021.1 GCA_021833065.1 bacterium | reverse complement strand
CTATTAACTTAAATATCTTTTGTGAAGCTGTTTTTTCCATATGCTGCTCGATTTTCTGGGTTTCTCTCAGTAATAGTTTTTCAAGATTCTGCAGTTCCAGTAAACCTAAAAACGAACCAGACAATAATAAAAACGCAACTGATCCAATGCCAACAATCGAAGCAATGCTTGATCCCTTATGTCTCAGCATGAACTTAAGAAATTTAAACTCCATGAATTTTATTGCCTGTTGTTTATGGGTGTAGTATTGATTAGTTCGTTTTCTTCGGGACTAGCTATTATCTGTATTTGAACATGGTTCTGACCTGCAAAGAATAAGCCTTGTCCGATCGGGAATGAGCTTAATCTTTTCTTCTCTTCAGACGTTAGCTTAAATACGTCTGCCAAAAGATCAACTGCCGCCGGAGATTGTTTTAACAGGATTTGCATACTGGCATTTGATACAATAGCCCTTCCCAACCTGGACTCTATAAAATCTTCTACATCCTGCGAAATAGTTGTGATGCCAAGATTATATTTTCTCGCCCTTTTTGCCATCGAAAACAAGAAGTTAGCAGAATCATCGTATTTCATTAACTGCCACGACTCATCAACTATCAGTATTCTTCTTTTTTGATCAGTCTTAGTTCTATTCCATATAAAGCTTAGGACAATATACATGGCTACGGGTCTTAATTCATCCTCGAGATCTCTTATATTAAAAACAACCATGGGGTTATTGATTTCTATGTTGGATTTTTGCGAGAATATCCCAGCAAATGTTCCTGTCGTATATTTTCTCAATCTTTGAGCTAATTGAGGGCCGGTTCCTCCCATATGAAGCAAGGTGTCATAAAGATCATTTATCGTTGGTGGTTCGGAATTGTGGGTAAAGGGGTCATTTGTTATTCCGGCTTTTTCGTAGGTGGTGATGAGTGCTGTATCGAGGTCTGATTCTTCAACGGGGTTTAAGGCTGGTTGTGACAAGCCTCCAGAGCCGGTAATTTGATTTTGAGCTCCACCCATCATTAGCCTAAATAAGCCGTGCAATGTAATTAAATTGCTTTTAAGAGCAGTATCGGCTTCGTCGGTATCGATTACCTTGGGAAGGTCGAATGGATTTAATCTGGTTGGCGAGTTGAGACTAAGTTTAATATATGCTCCTCCCACTGCTTCACACATTTTTTGATACTCATTCTCAGGATCTATGATCATTATTTCAGTGCCAAACATTAAGCTTCGAAGGGCCTCAAGTTTAACGGTATAGGATTTACCAGCGCCGGATTTAGCAAAAATAACCGAATTGCTGTTCTCGAGACTGAAACGATCAAAAATAACTAGACCGGAGTTGTGCATATTTATTCCGTACAAAACACCACTTTCTTGAGTTAAATCGGCGCTAGTAAACGGAAAACTGGTACTGAGCGCCCCGCTGCTTAAGTTTCTTCTGATCTGTAAATAATCCGTCATCTGAGGAATTGTGCTACTAAAGGCCTGTTCTTGCTGGGATGAGGCCGGTTTTGAAAAAACCAACTGCTGACCAAGCATCGATTCAACCTTGTTTGAGACGAAATCAAGCTCCTCCTTTGAGAATCCGTAAACCGTAAAGTAAAGACCGAATCTGAAAAACTTTTCTTCTCCCACTTGAAGTTTATCCCTAATCTCTTCAGCGTCAGTTATGGCTGCTTCTTTGGCCGGGTCCCTAACCTTACCCCTTTCGTTATCAATCTGAATACCTGCTTCTAATTGACTTACCTTTTTTCTAAGATTATTTAAAACCACCTGACTATCAACCGGATATATGTAAATAGACATATCCATAATCTCATCTATGTTCACTAGTCCGCTTAGCCATCCTGTGTACATCTGTCGTGGATAACCGTACACATAATATGTTCTGGCATATCTGGTGCCAATTTGGAAAAAGCTTGAACTAAATTCAATAGAACTAGGTGCGACAAAGTCCCTTAATGCTGTAATTCCTTTTTGAAAAGCAGCTTGAACCTCCTGTTGCTCTCTTAAGCTCTGCTCCTTGGCAAGGGCTATCGGATCGATTTTATTTTTTTGAAATAGTGCCACTAACTTAACCCCTGTATTGGTTTTTCGCCTGTTCCTTTGGTGATAACATCCGCAGTTAAATCGTCAATATTTATCAATTGTTGCCTAGTAGAAGTGTCAGGGTTATAGGAATCATAGTAAAGTTCAATCAATTCTTGGGTATCAAGTGGTAATCCTTGAAGGCCACACTGAGCGATGCCAGACAATACTGACTGAACTCTGTTTCGCAGTTCTGTCTTTGCATTTTCCAATACCCCCTCATTTATAACAATATGAGGGTTTTTCTTCGAAAACAATTTTACCAACCCCATTAAAAAGTTTTTACTGGCATACGATCCAGTTTCGCTGCTTTCTACCGGATAGTAGGGTATTATTATGTAAAATAATTTATCCATAATATTGGCCTTTGAGCTGACATTTTCAATAAAATCTAGGTAATTAGCCATCAGAAGTGACAGCAACATGTTGTCCTGCTCTAACCTAATCTTATCGAGCTTATCGATGTAGGGTTTTAAATCGACTTTTTGAGAATGAATGTATATTTGTATAGGAAAGTAGAGAGAGTTTAGAAAGCCCTGATAACTATATTCAATTGCTTCTTGTTCCGCCTGGCTCATTAAATCAAAGTTAATGCTTTTTACCATAATCACAGACCTGAAAGAGCCGTCATTCATAATAACTATACCGTCTCTTATTTCTGCAAAATCAAGAATATTTTGAGTACTGTTTGGATTAAAGTTTGACCTTACATTAGTAGATTTAGGTTGATTTTGTCCCTGTACTATTGGCTGTTGTGTCCTAGGATTCATTTATTGCCCACTGTTTATCTCAAAGAAATAACAACTTCCTTTGAGTCATTTTTTTTATTTATTTCTTTAGCTAATGTTTGAACACTTAGGTTATTGTTGCTCGCTAGATTGATTATAGCATTATTTACTGGTTTATTATTAGGGTTATTTTCGGAAACTGCTTTTTTTGAGGTCGAGTTTGATAGCTTGTTTTTCGGCTGATCGACATTGGTCGAGAGAGATTTTAAATTTGATGTAGCCAATTTTCTGGAGCTGTTATTTTTTAACAAATCGCTTAACTGGGATTCACTCAACTTAGTTGTGTCTACATTTCCACCGTCGCCCTTAACTATATTCATCAAATGATTTTTATGTTCCACAGTTTTTTGAATTATTACATTTTCAATCTTGCTAGCTGTTACACTTAAATCTGGGTCAAACATGTCTATATCACTTCCTTCATTTTGGAGACCGGAAGTGGGCTGGAACTGAGTCGAGGGGTCAATCAGTCGGTCGAGGTCATCCCCGTAACCGATTACTGCTGGAGTCTGGAGTGAAAATTCAACATTTTTGATCGCCCAACCTCTAGAGTCTATTGTTTCCGATAGTCGTTTTAGACGGTTTCTTATCTCAGCCTGATTTAAGTCCTTAACTAAATTTTTATTTTCTTTTTTTGGAACGGTGATGTCGATTAGATTTTTTATACCAGATTGGTCCCAAATTCTTTTTCGTGGTTTGATTAAAAAACCAATTTTAGCAATCGCCCAAACCTCAGTCGGCTGGTCTTTAATAAACGGAAAAGCTATAAACCCAAAAAAAACCATAGGTAGCGCAAAGAATATGGTTAAAAAATATACATGCTTGATGATTGTCAGAAAAGTCAAATATCCGAAAAACACGGCTATTAGCAGGTACATAAACTGCCTAAAAGTGAAAGGACCCAAGATATGGTCTTCCGCCTCTATGTCCTGAATTACTTTGTATGTTGCCATAAACCAAATTATATCAAAAAACTAATGTTTATACTCCGATAAGTTGGTTAATCGCTTGATAGCTTTATTGCTAGTTATCCGTATCGGTTGTGGTGGTTCTGTTTTGAGACGGCATCATCATTTGTGTTCTATACATCTGGAACAATTCAGTTCCCTTGGCTTCATCGATTAGATCCTTGATGGTTACATTTTGTCCGGTTAGCGGAGACACTACCAGCTTGGACAAAACTTTGTCGCCAAATGCTTGAGAATTTTCGGAAGAGACTCCGTTGGCTACATCGTAGATATTGGCGATTGTTGCCAGATTCTTGATGTAATTCTTGTAATTTTCGTCTAGTTTTTCTTGGACATTATCACCAAAAGAATTGGTGACAAAGCCAGCCTGCTTCTGTTGGGTGTATAAAGTAACTTGCTCGGCAGTTTTTTTAGCTTCATTCACAAAGGCAGGTGCAAGGGCCTCGATAGCTGATTTTTTGGCGGATCCAATTTGCGATCCTGGTTTTGTAGTACTGATGTTTTTTAAAACACCCTCGTTTATTGATTTTATGGTTTCAATAGACAACTCACCGTTATTGGTAGACAGCTCGTTGATTATTTGATCCATATAGCCAAGAGCAGCTCCCGCGCTTGGAGTAAGCTCTTCTTTTTTTGCCGATGCTGCCATACCCATATTTGCTAGTAAGTTTCTGGTTGCAGTTTGTCTGTCGCCACCAGCAGCCCTAACAGTCTCGAGGGCCATTTCGGCAAATCCGCCGGTGGGTCGGTCGTCAGAATCCAGAGAATAATTATAGCCGTCCGAGGATTTGGCTATTAATCCACCAGCTAGTTCGTTAAATTTGTTTTGGCCGACAGCCCTAACTGCTCTTTCTACGCTTCTTGCCTCTTGTCTTGACTGTTGCTTGAATAGACGAAGTTGTTCGTCGGGAATTGGGCCGTCAATTTTTTCCTTGGTTCGTCTCTCGGTCTCTTTTTTGATTTTTTCTGATTCAAGATATTCTTCAAGTTTTTTAGTGTTTGTGCCAAATCTTTGCCCTGCCCGTAGCATGGTTGAACTGCCCGAAATATCCGCTAAATCGGGGTTTTTGAGAGCAGCTTCATTTCCAGCAGCGGACGCCATAGAGGCGGCTTGCTGATAATTTGTTCTCATTCTTCTGGGATTAATTCCAACCTGTGATGCTAAAGCACCTATCTGAGCTACTTTATTGGCTGCATCGGTAACAGAGTTATTGCCCACAAACCTATCTCCTCTTGAAGCCTTCCCGGTATATTTCTCTCTTTGAGCGCCCCGTCTCTTTGCCATCCAATTTTTATAGGCAGCACCTTTTATTTTTCCATTTATTAGACCATAGGCGTTTCCGACTAATCCGCCAGATAGTTTAAACGAGAACGGAATTAAGAAAATTGGCGCTAACATTGCGAAAATAGCTAGCAGACTATCAATAGCATTTAAAGCGCCTGTACCATTGACGTGGAAAAGAGTATAGGCCGCGATTTGAGAAATTGCATATACTGTAAAAACAATCGGATAAACCATTAAAGTTTTAATTAGAAGTGACCACCATTTTTTGAAATACTTTTCCGTATTAGGCAATACATATAGTATGAAAGCCACCGGAGAAATTAGAAGTAGGAACACTACAATTATCTGTCTCAGCGCCAACGTTACGAATGTAGCAACCAAAAATAGAATTGCGGGTATAAGCAGAAAAAGTAAGAAGAATCCCAAAAATCCAAATATTACTCCACCTGCAAATATTCCTGCTACCAATACCAGGAAACCTCCTGCACCTAAGAATCCGGAAAAGGTTGTTGTTGAGATAGATAGGTTATTGAAAGGTGAAGTAAGTAATGCAACTATTCCCTTTCCAAAAATATTAAAAATATCAATAAGCCCAACGACTATATATATCGACAAATTTGCCAAAATAACCATTAAAACAAGCCTTGGCACAATTTTTTTTATGGAGTACGAATCTAGTATGCTACCTCCAATTGTTTCACCGAACACAACAATCAATAGAATTATTACGAGAAATATGTTGGCAATTATTCTCAGACTGGACCAAGCCTGATAAAATCCACTTGAACTGCTTAAAAATTGAGAAGAATCAATATTTAGCATTTTGGCTAGAATTTGATCATAAAATCCACTAATTGCTTTTGAGATTCCATCAATAATCGGGCAAATAATCCACGATAAGTTTAAAAATCCCGAGATAGTACAAGAAGCGTTAACATTTGGCTGTGGTTTTGTGGCACTACCTCCACCCGATCCGCTAGGATTTATCACCGTTCCGCCAGAACCCGTTGTTACGGTCGGTGCCTGACCAACATATCCGCTAAGAGTTATATTTTGCCCGGAAGTAGATGAATTATTGTTGTTGCTAGGCTGATTGGGTCCCAGACAACTTGTCACTGCGGTGCTGGAGTTGCCAATCTTTTTTTGAAATGTAAGGGGTTTGGCGGAGTAATAGTAGACCCCGTTTGTAGTGTTGTATTTCGAGCTGCTAGCAATAACTCCACTTGTCAGGTCGCTGAGTGTTTGCCCACCCACGATGAAGCTGGAACCAGATCCGAAAGTCGACCAAAACGCAGAACAGCTAAAACTGGATATGTTGGCCGTGCTACTACTACAAGCACCCGCATTATTATTGCAGTAGCTTTGAAGTTTAGTGACCATAGTTTGGTTGAAATATAGAACCGAAACTGAAGTATTTGAGGCCAATGATCCCGACATCGGAACCCCATAGGCAGCCACAGGACTATTAATGAATCCGAAATCACAGGTATCTAGGTTTGATGTTGTGTCACTACTGCACTTGTAGTAGGTTTGGCCGTTATACTTTATTATGGAGTTGTTGCTGCCACCATAGCTACCGGATGAAGAAGATCCGGCTATTACAGCGATAGGAGTTGCAAAAAGAGTTATCAGCAAATAGACCAGCAAAACTGCCGGGGATAAAATTTTATAGACACCCTTTTTTATCATTTTTCTTTTTGAGTTATATTACTGCAGATATTGACCAGCTTGATTTAATTTATCTCTTGAGTACAATTATGATATATGCTGATTAAAAAAGCAAAAAAAAACACAAACATTTCTTTGCCTAAAATAATATTCAACAATGCCTTCAAAATTGCATTAGGAATAGTATTGGTTGCATCTTTCCAGATACTTCCAATCGATCAAGCAGGACTCATATCTTCATCCTACCAGTGCGGTAGCGGTTCTCAGGCGGAGTCGACATCTATTGATTTTGGGTGCAAAGGCGATGCTTGTGTAGCTTCGAGTCCTCCAGCATGGTGCTCTCAGCCAAACTCCCCGATTATTGATTTACTTTTTTCAATTATTAGATTCTTATCGGACGGAGTTGGACTGGTTGTAATAGCTTCAATAGTTTACGGCGGTATTCAATACACTACCGCTGGAGGAGATCCACAAAATGTAGCTAAAGCGATTAAGCGAATAAGATCATCCATAACGGCGTTAATATTTTTTATCTTTATATACGCCATACTGAATTATTTATTGCCAGCAGGGTTTTTTAAATCATGATCAATAATGCACTTAGTTTAATTAGTAAATTTGCTGCTTCATGTTCTGGTGGCGGTTTTCTTGGATTTTCTACCTGGTATAAGTATTTACCGGGTAAAACTGATAGCAACGGTCTTTGCTCTCCTCAATTAAACTCAATCTCCGACATATGGTTAATAGTCGCGGCAATAATAGAGATATTGTCTGAAGCAATACTCGTTTTAGCCTTCTTCTATCTAATTTACGGATCGATTGTATATTTGACAAGCCAGGGTAACCCAGAATCTGTTGGCAGGGCCAAAAGGATAATTCAAAATGGACTTATCGGAATGGTAATCGCTTTCTCAGCCGCTTTAATAGTAAATTTCATAGCTACGAGTATAAAATAAAATTATGATTAATCTTTCAGTCATTATCGCGGCTAGCACAGCTTGTTTAAAAAACAGTAGTGAAATTTGTGATCTAGGTGGTCTTCCCACCACTAACGCTTCGCAGGTTCAGTTGAATCAGATAATGGGTATTGTTTATTCTCTGATAGGAGCAATCGGGGTGCTGATGATAGTTATTGCCGGGATTATTATGATTACCTCAGCCGGAAATCCACAGAGAGTAGCATCTGCCAGGAAAACTATTATCTACACCGTTATTGGCCTAGTGCTATCTTTGATAGTAACTTCAGTTATATATTTTGTCCTAAATAATGTAAAAGCCTAGAGCATGAGACCAAAAATTAATATACTTAAAATTTTTCTTACAGTCCTATTATCTTTTTTAGTTCTTCAATCTAACTCAGTTCAAGCAACATCCGTGTTTGATGTTTGTTCTAATAATCAGGAAATTAGTCAGACGAATGTTTGTCGGACAATCAAAACAAAAGGTTCATCAAACGCCGGTACATCACTAATACAGTCCATTACTTCTATTTTTTCATACATAGCAGGAATCGCTGCGGTAATATTAATCATTCTGGCAGGTTTTCAGTTTGTTACGAGCGGCGGTGATTCAAAAAAAGTTCAACAAGCCAGAGATACTATTCTTTATGCGGTAATTGGAATTGTTATCGTTTTGATAGCTAGAGTAATACTTATATTCGTATCAAATAAGGTAGGTTAGACGATATTACGAGCTGTTGATTATTATATAAATTTGCATTAATCTATAATTATTAAGTTTAAAAAAGGAATAAAGGAAAGTTAAATGACAAAAACTAAAAGACTACTAACTACTCTTCTCATCTCTGTAAGTATACTGTTGCCGGGCATATTTAGCATGGCACTATCTCCAGCCTACGCCAGTACGTTAACAGAGATTTGTGGTGGAATTAGCGAAACCGGTGGCAACAATTGTACTAACAGTACCAGCGGTAACAGCAGTATCGGCAAGATAGCCAGTACTATAGTAAACGTATTTACATATATAGTAGGTATTATTTCCGTCTTAATGCTTATCATTGCCGGATTCAGATACGTAACTTCTGGCGGGGAATCAAGTAAAGTCAGTTCCGCTAAAAACACTTTAATTTATGCTATCGTTGGAATAGTGATAGTAATAGCAGCCCAAGTTATAGTTTCATTTGTCGCAACCAAGGCCGGTAGCGCAGTACAGTAAGCAGCATTAGTTAATATACTAAATAAGCACTGGTATATAAATAAATAAACCCTCCTAGTTAAGAGGGTTTATTTATTTGGAATTTGTATTTTATAACACTTGTATTTTCTTAATTGTATCTTGTTTGACTTTGCTAAATGAAATTGTCAGAACACCGTCTTTTAATACGGCTTCAATCTCATCCTCTTTAACTGGAACCGGCAAAGCTATTGTTCTGGAGAATTCACCCCAGTAACATTCCTGAAGAAAGTAATTCTCTACTCCCTCTTCAACCCCGGAACTCAGTGTTCCTTTGATAGTTAACTGGTTGTCTGCAATGCTAACATCCAACTCATTTCTGTTAACACCGGCCGTCCTAGCTTTTACGACCAACTTTTCATTTGTTTCATAAACGTCTACGGCTAACTGACCAGGAACGCTTTCGTCTTCATCCCAATCGTCGGCTGTAGGCATATTTTGAGGTTGACCCTCATCATTTGACATAGACATATTATCGTCTTCGCCTAAAAATGCTGCAGTCAACTCATCCTCTTCTAGCATTAAATCGTCATCACGATTTCTTCGTGCCATAAACCCTCCAAAACCTTAATAAATAAATATTCTTGAGTTTTTGTCTTATAAACAGTATAACTGAAGGCTTATAGGGATATCAATAAACATCGGATATATTTACAACACAATAAATACAACAGCAAAATTTGGATATTTTTTAACCCTTTATATAGTATAATGATTGTTATCATTATCTGTTAATGGAAGGGTGTCCGAGC
>JAKBGO010000005.1 GCA_021833065.1 bacterium | reverse complement strand
CAAATGTACAATAAATAGTTGTAGCTGAACAATAGGGGAGTAACTCAGCTGGTAGAGTATCGGTCTCCAAAACCGAAAGTCGCAGGTTCGATCCCTGTCTCCCCTGCCAAATAACATCAACCTAGTATTTGACATCATTAAAAGTTGGTAAAGAATTGTTTAATATTAATTGTTTATCGAATCCTTGCATTAATAAAAATTTATAAGATTTTAAAACTTCAGTTGGTATATCAGTTTGTTCGATTTCTTTTCTAGATGAGTATAGGATTAGCCTTTGGACTTCTCCAACCAACATATTAATAACAAATTCTTTTGAAAAAACTTCGTTTGGGTAATTTTTATAATTTAAATTCGGTGACGTAACCGCAAGATTATCTACATCTAATAATGTTTTAGCCATTAAGTAGGCACGTTTTTCCATATAGGGCTTGGTTACTAAAATGATAGAATTTACATTCAAATTTTTCTCTTCGATCAGTTTTTTTGTAAATCTGAAGTTATCAAAGGTATTAGTAGAATCAGATTCAACTAATATATCAGATTTATCCACCCCTCCTTTAAGCGCCAGATTTCTAAATACTATTGATTCTGGTTTATTGAATAAATTGGAGCTAATTCTACCCAAGCCGCCGGTTATAATAATGTTTTTACCAAGATTAGCTTTATACAATTCAACAGCTCTATCCATCGTTCGGATATCGCTATTTCCCAAAACTAATATTAAATCAGACTTATGAACATGTTGATCCAATTTTAAAAATGACCAGAGATTTGTAGCGGAATTTATAATAGTCATAGTAAACATTAACATGTTCTATTGGATGATCAAATTATTACACATTTGAATTTTTAAATAAACAAAGGAACATTATAAATTAATTTTACTAATCGGATCGAAACATAAATATAAAAGCAAAAATCCAGTGAGGATAATATATAATAATATTAGATGCAACAACTCTCAAAGTCCGATTACATGCTTTTTTTAAAACACCCGGCGTGGTTGTGGTTAAAAAAGAATAGTCCGAATAGGCTTCCCCCTGAAGATGAACAAACTTTAGCAAAATTTGAAGGTGGTCACGAGTTTGAGGCAATAGCTGAAAAAATATTCGATAATGCCCGTAAGTTATCTTTTTCCGGATATGAAGGATACATGGCACTTGCCGAAAAGACTAAAAACGCTATAAAAAACGGACACAAGACACTGCTTCAAGCAAAATTTGAATTCGAGAACTTAGCATGTATATGTGATGTTGTTCAATTTAAAGAGAATGACGTTGTCCATCTTTATGAGATTAAATCTTCTACAAAAGTAAAAATCGAACATCATTACGACTTAGCATTTCAAAAACAGTTGATTGAATATAACGGATATAAGGTTGAAAAGATCGGTCTCGTACATGTCAATAATCGTTTTGTTAAAAAGGGTGAAATTGATCCCAAAAAGATTACTTCAGTTGTAGATATAACAAATGATGTCGATGATTTAAAAGATGTTACAGAAAAATACACCAAAAAGGCTATTAAAACTATGTCTCAAAAATCATGTCCCGTTCTATCGCCGTCTTATTGTCGTCTTGGTTCGTTTGACGATTGGATGAAAATTTACCGTTACAATTTTGATTTGAAAGAAGATTCTATATTCAATTTAACTCACATTGATGCGAAGTTAACAAAAAAACTCGAAGATATTGGCGTACAAAAACTTTCGGAAATCGATCATAACATTATTTATAATCCTAAACAATTCAGACAACTTAGTGCATTTAAAGTAAAAAAACCCATAATAAACCGTGAGTTGATAAAACAGTTCTTAGCTAATATTGAATATCCTTTATATTTTTTGGATTATGAAACACTAATGAGTGGCGTTCCATACTTTGACGGAACTAGTCCATATACTCAGATTCCATTTCAGTTTTCTTTACATAAATTATCATCAGATAATGGTAACCTAGAAGAATTCTCGTATCTTCACGATAACAACTCTAATCCAACTCTACCTCTTACAGAAAAACTGATTGAATACATAGGCGATAAAGGAACGATTTTAACATGGAACATGTCATTCGAAAAAAAATGCAATAATTTACTAGCCAAGCTAAACCCTGAATATAAGAATAAATTATATAAAATAAATGAGAGAATAGATGATTTAATGATTCCTTTTTCTGACGGATTTTATATTGACTACAGATTTCATGGCAGTGCGTCTATTAAGAAAGTTCTCCCGGTATTGGTACCTGAATTAAATCATTCGGACTTAGAAATTTCAGACGGCGGATCTGCTCAAAGAATTTGGATGGACCTAATATTTAAAAATAAAAAAATAGAAGAAAAAGAACAAATCTTAAACAATCTATTGGAATATTGCGCTCTAGATACATTTGCTATGGTTAAGATTTATGAATTTCTTAAAAACTTATACAAATAAAAATGTTAAACAAAAATACCAATATAGTATTATCGCCTCATTTTGACGATGCGGTATTTAGTTCATTCAGTGTACTGGATTCAGGCGACAATACTAAATTAATAACAATCTTTACCGGATTTCCGGATAAAAACAGATTTAGCTTGTGGGATTTTCTATGTACCGGTAAAAGACCAAAAGAAACGATGAAATTAAGAAACATAGAAAACGATGAAGTAATAAAAAAACTTGGATTAGACTCAATAAATCTCGATTTTGTTGATAATCAATACAAAGTTGATGTTGAAACCGATGTACTAAAAAACCAATTAACTAAGTTATCAAATAAGACAACCTCAACAATTTACGCCCCTCTGGCAATGTCCGAATCATATATTCACCCTGATCATAGACTAGTTAGAAATATTTGCATAGATTTTCTAAGAGATGGGTACAACGTAATATTTTATGCAGATTTACCATATATGAATACCTCAAAACAAAGCTTCAACAACGAACTTGCACAATTAAAGTCATTATCAGGAACAGATTTCAAATTCGATATTAAGTTTTTACAAAAAAAACAGTCTATAGAAAAATTTAAGACGATGCGAATCTACAAGAGTCAATTTTTTATGACCAACTTAACTTCACTAGGAAGGTTATCTAACCCAAAATATTTTACTAATGAGGTTTACTTCTCCCCCGAGGAAAATAAATGATAGTTTTTTCGCATCGAGGTAAGTTGAACCCTAAAGATCCGGAAAACACTCTCTATGCTTTTTCAAAACTATATCGAAACGGAATAAAAAATGTAGAATTGGATATCAGGAAAACTAAAGATAATGTTTTAGTAGTAATTCATGATAAAGATACTAAGAGAATTTCAGATGAGAATATTGAAATATCTAAGGCTAGATATTCCGATGTTTCTAAAGTCAAAATATTCGACAACCACAAGATACCGACTCTTGAAAATTCACTCAAATCATTAAAAGATTTAGAGGTTATTAATATTGAGATTAAACAACCCGGAATATCATCTTTACTAAACGAGTTTCTTATTGATTTTTTAAATGAAAACAGCAATTTTAAACCGAAGTTGCTAATTTCTTCAAGAATAATCTCTGAGATTAACAAGATCACAACGAGCAACCGTATTTCAACTGCCTATATTCTGAATATTTTTGTAAGATTAAGATTAAAATACACTAATAAACATCCAAAGTTAATAGTTATTAACAGAAAATTTATCAATTCCAGAATTATTAAATACTCTTCCATGAATTCTATTGAAATTTACTGCTACACAGTTAATACTTTAGAGGAAAAACAAAGACTTTATAATCTAGGGATTAGCGGTTTATACACAGATAACCCGATTCAAATAAAATAGTCAATAAATTGTGACTATATCGCTTGTGTTTACTGATTAAAAATACTAGAATGTAACTAAAATAATAAAAAAGTGAGAAAATCGGCAATGAAAGTATTAATGCTAGGGTGGGAATTGCCTCCGTACAACAGTGGTGGTTTAGGCGTTGCATCATATAATCTCTGCAAGGCTCTTTCAGAAAACGGAAATATAGATATAGAATTCATACTCCCCTATAATGCCGACCATAACATTAACTTCATGAAAATAACTCCGGCTATAAACCAGAGCTTTAAATCTTTAAAGAAATCCGGAATAGCCTATGATAGTTTTAGCTATATAGATGACCAAGGCAATGTCAAATGGTTGAATATTTTCGATCAACAAGAAATATTTGAAAATGCCGTATCACGATTAGTTGAAGATTTATCTTTTGATATACTGCACGCTCACGATTGGTTGACCTTCAAAGCTGCACTGAGAGTTAAACAAAAGAGAAACATACCTCTAATCCTACATGTTCATTCTATAGAATCAGATAGATCCGGTAATCACCGAGGAAATCCCATGGTCATGGAGATAGAATATAACGCGCTCAACATGGCCGATAGAATAATAGCTGTTTCAAATTACACTAAAAACAAAATAATTGAGGATTACCAGGTCCCCGCTGACAGAATTGAAGTTGTGCATAATAAAATAAATCCCTATGAGTTTTACGACGATTTACAGGAAAATATTTATAAGGGACTAAGCAAATATAAAGAATATGGCTATAAAATAGTGACGAGCATCGGACGTTTAACTATTCAAAAAGGTTTACCAAATCTACTTCATGCATTCAAGCTCGTACTAGAAAAGAACCCTAAAACACTTCTCTTTATTGTAGGAAGCGGTGAACAGTATAGAGAATTACTAGATTTAGCAGCATATCTAAATATAGGTCAAAATGTTATATTTGCAGATTTTCAACGGGGTAAAAACTACCGTGATGCTTTTTCTATCGGTGATTTATTTGTCATGCCCTCTGTTTCAGAACCTTTTGGAATAACTGCTCTGGAAGCGATTGGATACAACTCACCGGCTTTAATTTCTAAGCAATCGGGAGCGGCTGAAGTAATTAAAAATTTTTTGAAAGTAGACTTTTGGGACATTAATGAAATGGCAAACCAGATAAGTGCGGTCATAAGATACCCTGATCTTCACGATGAACTTTTGAACAATGCTAAAATTGAGTTTCACAACTTATCCTGGAATGATTCGGCCACACAAGTGCATAATCTATACAAGGAGCACGCGGTAGCTTAGTCATGAATAATAAATCAATAGTTCTATATCTACACGTACATCAACCTTTTAGGGTTAAGCATTATACCGTATTTGACATTGAAAACGATCACAATTATTTCAATTCTAGGGCTGACAATGACACTAATAACGAAAAGATAATACATAAAGTCGCCGAAAAATCCTATCTACCTACTAATGCAAAATTAATGCAGATAATAAATGAAAATCCTGAATTCAGATTAAGCATGTCTATATCAGGAACTGTACTAGAACAACTAGAAATGTGGCATCCTGAAGCCCTTAAATCTTTTCAGGATTTGGTTGCCACTGGGAAAGTTGAGATAGTTGGCGAAACATATTACCACAGTTTAGCTTTCTTTTATTCTAGGGACGAATTTGAGAGACAGATTGATCAACATAAAAAAATCGTCCAGAGGTTATTCAATCAATCTCCAAAAGTTTTAAGAAATACAGAGCTAGCTTACAATAATGAACTTGCCATGTGGGCAGACGAACACGGTTATGATGGAATTTTAGCGGAAGGGTGGGATCCTATTTTAGGATGGAGAAGCCCTAATTACGTTTACAAACCAATCAATACTTCGAACATAAAACTATTAATGAAAAATTATAAACTGTCAGATGACATCGCCTTCAGATTCGGCGACCATAATTGGTCAGAATGGCCGCTTACAGCAGATAAATTTTCTCATTGGATGTCAGAAGACCAAAACGCAACTAATATTAATCTTTTTATGGACTACGAAACTTTCGGAGAACACCAATGGGAACATTCAGGTATTTTTGATTTCCTAGAACACTTACCAAAGGAATGGTTAAAGACAAGTGGTCATGATTTTAAAACGATTTCAGAAGCTATTGATGAATACGATGTTAAAGATGTAATTGATATGCCCTACACTGTCACTTGGGCAGATACAGAGCGAGATTTATCGGCATGGTTGGGTAATAGTATGCAAGTTAATGCTATTAATAGCCTCTACTTTTTAGAAAAAGATATTCTAAACTCATCTGATCAAGAATTGATTAATGACTGGAGAAAGCTACAAACATCTGACCACTTCTACTATATGTGCACAAAATGGTTTAATGACGGTGATATACACGCCTATTTCAGCGCCTATGATACGCCTTATGAGGCATACACTAATTTTATGAACAGTTTCCAGGATCTTCGGTTACGTTTAATAAAATTAGGTTTCTTGTCTTAAAAATGTCTCGACCAATTGTACTAGGTAATAACCAGCTTTTTGTAGGGCTCGATAGATACGGTCTAGTTAATGATTTCTATTATCCCTATGTCGGACAAGATAATTTAACAACGGCCCGCAGTTTACATCACAAGATAGGTGTTTATGTCGATAACCGTTTCAGTTGGGTAAACGATGGTGATTGGGTAATCAATCTCGCCTATACTGAGGGCAGTTTAGTCAGCAACATTACAATGGAAAACCAAGAACTAAAATTAAAACTTGTCTTCAGCGATTATGTGGATTGTGATTTCAATAGCTTCATTAGACATATAGACGTTCATAATTTATCTGACGAAACCCGGGAAATTAGAGTATTTATGCATCAGGTTTTCAGGATATCAGCAGAAGGACGAGGTGATACTGTTTTATATGTTCCGGATAAAAACTATATCTATGATTATCGTGGAAAGGTATCGTTGATTATTAATGGTAAATTCGACGACGGAAAAAGCTTTGATCAATATTCAGTCGGAAACTACCATATAGAAGGTAAATTAGGGACGTATAAGGATGCCGAGGACGGCGAGTTATCCAACAACCCAGTCGAACATTCGTCAGTTGATAGCACAATAAGATTTAAGAAAAATTTCCCTGCCAATACAGTTATTTCCATAGACTACTGGGTGATAGCAGTTGAGAACATATATGAGGGGCGTAAACTGAACGACTATTACATGATGACATCAATGATAGACCGATTAAGCTACGTATCAAATCATTGGAAAAGGTGGGCAGATAACTCTATCATATCGACTCTACCGTATGCAGAAGAAGTTAAAAGAGGTATTTTAACAATTAAGGCTCACTGCAACGCCAACGGCACTATCATCGCAAGCGGTGACTCATCGATTTTTAATTATGGAAGAGATTACTATGCATATTGTTGGACCAGAGATGCTTCGTACTCTATATGGCCCCTGATAAGATTAAAATATTTCGATGAAGCTAAAAATTTCTTTAAATTTTGCTCTGAAGTTATAACTCCCGACGGCTATTTAATGCATAAATATCAGCCAGATAAATCAGTTGGTAGTACTTGGCATTCTGAACTGCTTAATGGACGACAGAGGCTCACAATTCAAGAGGACGAAACAGCTATTGTAGTATACATCTTAGAACAATACTTCAAAGAATCAAACGACATAGATCTGGTAAATTTTTATTTCAAAAAATTAGTCGAACCTGCAGCTAATTTCATGTCCTCTTATATCGATATCAATACCGGCTTACCCCACGCAAGCTATGATCTCTGGGAAGAAAAATATCTAACTACTACTTACACTTCTGTGCTGGTAATGTCAGCACTATATTCGGCAGCAAGTCTAGCAAAATCGGTAAACGACACTCAGTATATTGAGAATTGGATTAACGCAGCAAACACCATTAAAGATAACTTACACCGTCTTTATGATGATAAACTAAACTACTATATTAAAGGATTTGTATTTAATCCGGAAAAAAAATTATTTGAATATGACACAACCCTCGATATGTCGTCGCTATATGGAATATATTTATTTGGAGGTACAGATTTAAAAGATGATAAATTTTTAAACACTCTAAAGTCAGTTGAAGATAAATTAGTATACAAAAACGAAAGTAAAGGTGTAATACGTTACTTTAACGATAATTATTTTAAAATAGATGCAAGAACTCCAGGAAACCCTTGGATTATGACTAGTTTATGGTTGGCTCAAATATATAATTCACTAGGCCAAGCTGATAAATCCAAGCAGATTATTGAGTGGGTCTGTAATTACAAATCGCCAGGGGGGACACTAAGTGAACAAAGAAATCCACACAACAACCAACCAATAAGTGTTGATCCTTTGGTCTGGAGCCATGCAGAGTTAATTAATACTATACTAGATATTAAAGTATAATATTATTTTTTAGGCTTAACTTCATTTCTTCCGAGTGACTTTTTAGTCTCGGTAAAAACTACGTGTTTTCTAAGTTTAGGGCTGTACTTACGAAGAGTTAATTTATCTGGACTATTGAAGCTACTTTTTGAGGTATAATAAATTCTTTCACCGCTTTCTTCGCTAACGAGTCCGATAATTTTTCGTTTGCTATCTTTTTTTGCCATAATGAATCCTATTATAACAGATTAATCTAAAAAATAAAAAAACTCCGGTGATCAATCGGAGTTTTTTGTGGTACTTGTACAAGTTACCTGAATTTTAAGAATGGTTTTGTTTTCATTCTTAACATTAGCATTGTAATTCCGTTTATGTTAATTGTCAAAGCGATATTTATCACAAATTGGAGCCATCTTCGGGACTTGAACCCGAGACCTCTTCCTTACCATGGAAGCGCTCTACCAGCTGAGCTAAGACGGCAAATTACTACCTATGGTGCAGGGAGAGGGATTCGAACCCCCGAAGGCGAAAGCCAGATGATTTACAGTCACCCGTGTTTGACCGCTTCACTATCCCTGCTAAATTATTTGGAGCCGACAGAGGGATTTGAACCCACGACCCGCTGTTTACAAAACAGCCGCTCTGGCCACTGAGCTATGTCGGCAGTTATTTTATACCATTAAAGTTTATCAAAATAAGAATTAAACTACAACTCTCTTAGCCCTGTTTAAAGGCTTAAGCCGAATCGGAGATTTTTTAAGTTTTTTTATACGATACGCTATCTTATCAGCTTCTTTAGTCATACCATTATCCTTGTAGGCTTTGTGAAGCAGATTAAGAGTTTGTCTAGTAGGTTCCAACCTAACCGCGTTTTCAAGTGATGCAATCATTAATTTCTGGTTATTTAATTTTTCCTGAACTTTAGCATACGCCACATGTCTTGCACCGAATTTCGGCTCTAGCCTGATAGCTTCTTCAAATGCTATTGCGGCTTTATCATAATTTTCTGTTTCAAAATATATAAGACCTAAGTTATGAAGACTTGAAGGCGATGATTCAATACTCGATGCTATTTCAAAGCAATCGATGGCATCTTTGTATTCTTTTCTCTTAGCATATAAAATACCTAATCGGTTATATGCAGCGGCATTTTTTTCATCGAGTTTTAAGATCAACAGGAGTGCTTTTTCAGCTCTCAATAACCTGTTTTCTCTCATTGATATATGAGCTATATCCCACAGCTTAGATAGTCGATCGCTAATCTTTCGAGATATAGAGGCATATTCGTCTTCCCTTATCTTGGAGTGAAAAATAGTTAAAAAACCAAACAATAGTACTATCGATATTTCGTACATTGTATATATTATACCTCTATTATCAGATTATTTCATTGACAAAATTTAGTAATACCAACCGGGGCTGCGAATTACTTTCAATAAGATCGACTGCTGCTAGACTGCTAGAGTACATTTTTTGCCAGATTTTATTTTTTGAATTATTCTTTATGGCAGCCTCCGACAACGAATGCACCATCTTCAAGAACAAAGCACAATCTTCCCTGCTCTTATACAATTCATTAATCATCATCAGTTTTTCGGTTCCGTCGACAGAAAAGAAACGCTTGGCCAGGTTAATAACGCTGTCTTCAGTCAAATCAAAATTCATTAAATCTTGATCAATCAATCTCGGTAAACCAGAATTTAATTGAAAAATCTTCTCAATATTTTTGATAGTGATTTTTGGATACTTTGATTTAAAGTATTCAATTGAAAGTTCCTGATTTGGTGGAATAACATTAATTGAATTTAATCTCGATAATATAGTTACAGGAATAGATGTTTTGTCAGATGCACAAATGATAAAACAAATTCCTGCCGGTGGTTCTTCTAAAGTCTTTAAAAAAGCATTGTATGCTGGCAATGATAGTTTTTCGAAGTTATCTAAAATGAATACGCGGTCAATAGTATTGGTAGATTTTAAAATTACGTTGCCCCTAATATTCCTAATCTCATCAATCGAAGATTTGACATCATTAAAGTTTATAATTGTGATTTGTCCAGAATTTGCGATGTTGTTCGTCTTCGATAATTTGTTTGCTAATAGCTTTGCAATTGATAGTTTTCCAACTCCGATTGGTCCATAAAGTAATAAGTTATTTGAAGGATTTAACTCAAAAGAGTCAATCTGTTTTATCACAAATTTATTTACAGGGAATGCTAATTCATCCATATCACTATTTTACTATTTCGTAAAAATCTTCAGGCACTTCTGAAATAAAATCAGATACATTACTACTTCCTGGCAATTTTAACGTTAACCTATATGCATGAAGATACATTCTATCGTATTTAGAACTGCTTTTTTGATTATACAATGGGTCTCCAACTATTGGGCAACCAATCGACTTCAGATGAACCCTCAATTGATGCGTTCTACCGGTATATGGCAGTAACTTAATTAATGCGAGATTTTTTTGTTGATTTGTTTTTATCACCTCATACTCTGTTTTAGCGACTCTTCCCTCAGGATTTACAATAAATTTTTTTGGGTTTTTTGTATCTCTTTTTATAGGCATATCTATAATAGCTTCGGTCTCTATTGGAATACCTTCGGTAACAGCATAATATTCTTTAACAACTTTTCTTTGAGAAAATAATTTCTGTAAATATTTTAAACTTGTTTCATTTTTGGCATATATCATTACTCCATCGGTTGCACGGTCTAATCTATGTACTATTCCACCTCTTTCATTGGATATTCCAGTTGTTTTAGTTATTAATAAAGAGTTTACGGTTACTTCAGGGTTATAGTCTCCCTTGGAATGAGAAAGCAGTCCAATGGGTTTTTCGACTACTACCACATTTTCGTCCTCAAAAATAATTTTTAACTTAATGTTTTTATCTTGTGAATTTATAGATAACTTTTCTAATTTAATCTCTAAAATGTCATTAAAACCAACCTTCTGTCCTGCTTTAGATGCCAATTTTCCATTAATTAATACTTCACCATTTTTTATAAGTTTTGTAATGACTGACCTATTAAAATCTTTCAGTTCAGTAGTTAGGTAATAATCGAGTCGGGATTTCGTCGGATTAGTATATACCAATTTCATTAAGGTCTTAGGCCTACGGCTTGCTGTATCTTATATAATCTCTGAACAGCAACATCCCTCATTAAATACTCGCTTGATTCAAGTTTTCTCATTAGCTCAGATTCATCAATATTCGACATATTTTTTTTGATATTCTGTAATAATAGCTTTACCTCATCCGCGACAGCCTGTTTCAACTCTAAATAATTAGTTTTACCATCCCAGTTTTTAATTGTTTTTTCAAGCGGTTCATCGATTAATAAAGATAGTATGTGAATAAGGTTAGAGACGCCTGGATTTTTTTCCATATCAAATTCAATTATACCGTTAGAGTCTGTGGTAGCCGACAATATCTTTTTACTTGCAATTTCGGGTTCGTCGGAAAGTAATATAGATCCATTTGGATCAGTATCGGATTTTGACATTTTTTTAGTAGGATTAGTCAAACTTCTAATCCTAATACCGTCACTGCGACCTATAAACTGCTGTTGTTTCGACCATTCCTCGGGAACGACGAAAATTTCAGAGTTAAATTTGTTATTGACCCTAATTGCTATATCTCTCGCAAGCTCAAGATGTTGTCTTTGATCTTCTCCGACAGGGACCCAATGAGCACCATAAAGTAATATGTCCGCTGCCATAAGAACAGGGTAGTCGAATAACCCTGCAGAAACATTATCATCGTCATCTCTTTTTTCCTTAAACTGAGTCATACGCGATAGCTCGCCAAAATAAGTAAAATTATTTAGTATGATAGTAAGTTCACTATGAGAAGCTATGTAACTCTGTCTATATATAAAAACATTATCGTCATTTAGTGATATACCTGCAGCGACGTAGTATTTCAAACTTCTAATAATACTTAAATAAAGATCTTTATGGTTGACTGGGGTAGTAAAACTATGTAGATCAGGAACAAAGATATTAATCTGATGTTCTTTTGAAAATTTTTTTTGCAAATTTACCATGGGTACTATTGCACCCAAATAGTTTCCAAGTGTAAAATCGGCATTAGCTCTTACACCGGTTAATATGATAGATTTATCCATTTGTAAATTATTATACAGTATTGGAACAAAAGACTAACGCTTAGTAAATTGTCTTTGTTTTCTGGCACCCTTAAGACCGAATTTTTTACGCTCTTTATCTCTTGAATCACGAGATAATAAATCCGATCGCTTAAGTGTGCTTTTATAATCACCATTGACCAATACTAAGGCCTTAGAAATAGCCAATCTGATAGCTTCAGACTGCGAACTATGACCTCCGCCGGAAACAATTACTGATGCATCGTATTTATTGAATAAATCTAGTAAAATAAAGGGCTCGACAATTTTAGAATTGATAGTTTTAGAATTAGAAAAATAATCATCGACTGATTTGCCGTTTACGGTTATCTTTCCAGTTCCTGGTATTAATCGCACTCTAGCAGTTGAGCTTTTTCTTCTACCCAATGCATAATAATATTCTTGCTTAACCATTACTTGGCTCCCTTCATAGAAAGTTTAACAGGGTTTTGGGGCATGTGGGGATGTGTATCGCCACTGTATACTTTTAATCTAGATAATCTATCGGTTTTGAGACGGTTTTCAGGTATCATGCCCTTAACAGCGGTAATCACAACCTGCGTTGAATCTTTTGATATCTGATCCTTTAACTTAATTTCTTTTATTCCACCTGGGTATTTTGAATGGTGATAATAAGATTTATCGGTTAATTTCTGACCAGTTACCGCAAGTTGATCAGAGTTAATAACAACTACGTAATCACCACAGTCAATGTGTTTAGTAAATTCAGGTTTGTTTTTACCCATCAATATGGTTGCAATTTTAGTAGATAGTCTGCCTAAACTTAAATCTTTTGCATCGACAACATACCAAGTTCTTGTTATGTCTGTCGGTTTTGCACTATAAGTTTTCATTATTTAATCTCCGCCTCAGCTTTAGTTTCTGATTTAACGCTAGTTTCTTTAGGTTTGACAGTTGAAAGATCGTCAACAAAGGAAACTTGAGCCATCAATGCATTGTCGCCTCTGCGGTTTTCTAACTTAGTAATTCTGAGATATCCTGAATTTCTCTTTGTTAATTTCGGTGCAATCTCATCAACAAGTTTATTAGCACTAGCAAGGGTTTGAAGTTTAGCGATTACTTGTCTTCTATTGTGAAGATCGCCAATTTTAGATTTAGTAATCAGTTTTTCAACATAAGGAACTAGTTCTTTAGCTTTAAAATATGAGGTTTTGATAGATTCATATTTAATTAACGAATCTGCAAGACCTTTTATCAAAGCAGTTCTTTGATCTGTTTTACGGTGAAATTTTCTACCTTTATAACCGTGACGATGCATGACTTAAAGCTCCAATTCGGCTAATTTTTCTTTAACTTCATCAAGTGCCCGGCTACCAAATCCTTTAAGATCCTTGAGTTCAGCATCATTCAGACTAAATAAATCTTTAATGGTATGGATGTCATTGTTAATTAAAGCATTTGTTGTTCGAGCAGAAAGATTAAGGTCTTCAATAGAAGTATTCAAGACAGAATTGTCCTCATCATCACTCTCTTTTTGACTAGGATCTGATTCCTCAACTGACTCTTCGGGCGTAAATGTAACTCTTGTTTTACCGGCTAAAGCAGTATATTGATTGATTAAGATGGCAGCTGCCTCTTCGAAAGCATCGCGTGGTGTTATGGAACCGTCTGTATCAACTGTTAAGATTAACTTGTCTAAATCGGTAGCCTGTCCAACACGGGTATTCTCAACCTTATATCTGACTCTCAATACAGGACTAAAGATAGCATCTACTGCAATCATGTCACTAGCCTTACGAGAGGTACTTTCTTCTATGCTTCTATATCCTCGTCCAATTTCAACTACAAAATCGATTACAAGCTTAGTTTTATCATTGTCTATAGTTGCTATGACGTGATCAGGGTTAACTATTTCAATATCAGCATTGGACTCTATGTCTTTTGCAGTTACTTTGCCTTTACCTGTCTTAGTTAGACGGACAGTATGTTTTTCGTCACCGTATACTTTAAAACGGATACCTTTTATGTTCTGCATAATGTCTACGACGTCTTCTACGACTCCGTCTATGTCAGTGAACTCATGAGTAATTCCTTCAATCTTAAAAGAAGTCACGGCAGCACCGGCTATAGATGACAACAACACACGTCGCAGGGAATTTCCTAGTGTATTGCCATATCCGCTGTGTAGCGGTTCGATAACAAATGTAGCGCTTGAATCATGATGCTCGTTCACATCAACGATGTTTGGTGTATATAAATTATTTGACATTACTATTTTCCTCTCTTAACGTGAGTAATATTCAACTATTAACTTTTCATTTATATCAACTTCGGCATCATCTCGACTTGGTGTACCGACTATAGATATTTCAAATTTCTTTCGATTTACTTTTAACCAGGATGGAACTTCAGAAGGTGCTGGACTAGTGTCATCAATTCTGGTAAAGAAATCGGACTTTGTTGATTTAGGTCTCAGTGTTACAACATCACCAACCTTTACTTTAATGGAAGGAATATCTACTCTGACACCGTTGAGCAAAAAATGACCATGGGTAGACAGCTGTCTAGATGACCTTCGTGAGGGAGCAAAGCCGGCTCGGTAGACAACATTGTCGAGTCTTCTTTCTAATAATTCTAATAATTTAACGCCGGCTTGTTGGTCTGTCGACCTTGAAGCCTCTTTCATTAAATTAGAAAACTGCCTTTCAAGTAAGCCATAGATTCTTTTAACTTTTTGCTTCTCTCTGAGCTGAAGAGTATACTGGCTTGAAGAACCACCCGGACGTGATTTACTGTTTGGGTTATAGCCAGGCAGAGCGCTTCTTTTAACTAGAGCCTTATGAGCTTTGGGATGAAGAGCATAGCCTTCTCTTCGACTCATTTTTACGATTGAATGTCTATCTCGAGCCATTTTTAAATCCTTCTCGCTTTCTTAGGTCTAACTCCACCGTGAGGAACTCCTGTAACGTCGGTTATGCTATCAACAGCAATATCTAATGAACTTAGTGATCTGATTGCAGAATCTCTACCCAGACCAATACCTTTAATAAAAACATCGGCCTTTAAAACACCATATTGTTGCTTTGCTATCTGTCCAGCTTTTTCACTAGCGACTTGGGCGGCATAAGCAGTGCCTTTTTTAGAACCCCTAAAACCGCACGCCCCAGAGCTTGATGTTGCTAAAACATTACCACTTGTATCAGTGAATGTGATTATCGTATTATTGAAACTAGCAAAAACGTGAACATGGGCATGTGGCACGCTTTTTTTTGACTTTTTTTTCTTAGTAACAGTATCAACCATCTTATTTCCTCATATATCCTATGTTTTAGCCGGAGCTTTCTTTGCAGTACCACCTACAGTGACCTTTTTACCTCTTCTGGTTCTAGCGTTAGTCTTAGTTCTTTGACCACGAGTTGGCAGATTAGCACTGTGTCTTATACCTCGATAAGATTTAATATCTTTTAATCGTTTTATATTCGAAGAAACTATTCTCTGTAGCTCACCTTCAACAATAACTTCATTATTGATAACTTCTTGAATTTTGGAAATATCGGAATCGGTTAAATCTTTAACCCTTATAGTTTCTTCTATTCCAGCTTTTTTTAGAATATCTAAGCTGGTTTTTTGACCAATTCCATAAATGTAGGTTAGGCCAATCCAAATTTGTTTATTATTGGGAAGTGTTACTCCGGAAATTCTGGCCATACTTAACCCTGCCTCTGCTTATGCTTAGGTTTTAATTTGTTTATAATATAGACTCGGCCTTTTCGTCTAACGACGATATCATCAGGACTTATCTTTTTAACGCTTGCACGCACTTTCATGCGGATTATCTTACCTTTCCAGTGGTACGACAACACACTGCTTGTTATTTTATAAATTAAGCTTTGCGATAGGTGATTCGACCCTTAGTAAGATCATAAGGTGTCAGCTCAACCGTTACGCTGTCTCCGGGTACGATTCGAATAAAATGTTTTCTCATCTTACCGGCTACATGAGCTATGATCCTATGCCCATTTTCAAGTTCCACACGGAATTGAGTACCCGGTAAAGTTTCTACAACCGTACCACTTAGCTCAATAACTTCTTTGGAACTGGACATAAATATAACAAGGTTTAATTATAGCAGTAAATTATCAATTGTAAAGGGTTTTTTATCTTTATTTTCTCTTTAATTTTTTAGAGAGCTTAAAACGACTATTTTTACTGTTTTTATCAGCTTGTTCTTCTTCAATATCATGGAAAAAGTCTGATTCTGTATAGTTATCATAAGTTACCATGTAAGCTCGCGACTCAACGGCTCGAAGTGTCTGCAAAGCTACTGAAACAAGAATCAAAACACTTGTTCCACCGATAGTAACGCTCACTTTAACGAATATTTGGGCAATAATAGGAAGTAGAGCCAAAGTTGCTAAGCTAAGAGCCCCAAAAAAAGTTAATCGATTAACGATCTTAGATAAATACTTCTCAGTTTGTAGGCCGGATCTTACACCTTCTATAAAACCACCTTGCTTATGTAGGTTTTCGGCAATTTCTTGAGCGTTAAAAGTTATTGAAGTATAAAAATAAGTAAATATGAAAACTAGGACGAAGTAAGTTACTGGATAAATATATGCAAGCCAGCCTTCCGTTTTAAACGTCGTACTACTAGGAGCCGAGAACCAAGAAACTAACTTTGCTCCTAAGGTAGTCCAATGACTGTTATGAAGTCCTTGTAATAATTGACCGACGAAAGAAGGCACACTCAGAAAAGCAACTGCAAATATAATAGGTATAACCCCGGCAGTTATCAGTTTAACGGGTAGAATAGTAGTAACTCCACCGTAAGCCCTATTGCCTTGAACTCTTTTTGCATAAGAAACAGTCAAGTTACGAGAGGCTTCGTTTAATAAAACCACTAAATAAGTGACCAATAGAATAGAACCAATAACAATTAAAGAGTAATAAAAGGTTGTTCTACTAAAGGGCAATGTCCAGTGGTTAAAAATTTTCCAATGGTGAGAGGAACTAAATGAAGTAACAATACTTTTAATATTTTGAGGTAATCGACTGACTATACCTACGGTGATTATCAAAGAGATACCATTACCAATGCTTTGTTCGGTTATTAACTCACCCAACCACATTAACAGCATAGATCCACCGGTCAATGCACTAACCATAACAACCCATTGCAAAATTGAAGGATTAGCAGTAATACTGCTAGCGGCGCTTCCGCCCAAACTTTGAGCTGCCTGTCTGATCAAATATATAGAACCAATTGATTGAATTATTGCCAGTGGGAATGTAAGTATTCTAGTGTATTGATTAATCTTTTTTTGTCCAAACTCACCATCTTTGTGAAGCGCTTCGAGTTTTGGGATAGCTTTTGTAAGTAACTGCATAATGATTGAAGCATTAATATAAGGGCCTAAGCCGGCTATCATAATAGAGAAATTTGCCAGTGCTCCTCCGGATAAGACGTTAACAAAATTCAAAAATTGTGGTGCCGAAGACGAGCTAAATAGATTTTGTAATAGATTGTGAAGAGTTGAGGCATTGGCAATTGGTACTGGTAATTGCGCCAATACCCTGAAGACCAGTAGGATACCAATAACAGCTAAGATACGATTTCTCATATCTTTTTCTTTTAAAGATAGCCAGATTACTTTCCAATTCATGAAATAAGTTTATTTAATTTTACACTAGATTATTTTTTTGTAGTAGGTCTAGCCAACCTATCGACTTTTTCAAATTGACCACCAGAGCTTTCAATCGCTTCCACGGCTTTTTGGCTAGCAGCCGGTAACTTAATTGTAAGCTTTTTACTAATATCACCACTGAAAAGAAGTTTAATCTTGACATAGGGGCTTGAAATTAAGCCATTATCAAACAAAACATTTGAGTCAATAGTAGTAGATTTTAATGAATTTAACTGAGTTGTCGTGACATTTTCAGCTTTTTTGATATGACTCTTAAAGCCGGGGAGTTTGGGAAGTTGCTGCATTAGAGGATTCTGACCACCAGAAAATCCCGGTTTAGCAGAAGATCCAGTACGGGCCTTTTGTCCTTTTGTACCACGACCGGCTGTTTTACCCCGACCAGCGGAAATACCGCGGCCGACTCGGGTTTTTTTCTTAGATTTATCTACATTTAATTCATGAAATTTCATAGTTTAAGCCTCAACTTTTTTAGATGTCTTTTTCTTATCTTGGTTTGTAATCCAATCTTTGCTTTCAACCAATTGTTTCAATGCTTCAATAGTCGCATAAGCGGTATTCAATTTACTTGAAGATCCTAGAGATTTAGACAAAATATCTGAAACACCACCAACTTCAAGAATACTTCTAACCACTCCTCCGGCAATTAATCCAGTACCAACAGAAGCAGGCTTAAGTAGAATATTAGATCCTCCGACTTTAGCCTGTACTTCGTGAGGTATAGTACCTTTATAAGTTTTAACGGTTATGAAATTCTTTTTTGCAACTTCAACTGCTTTTGTGACGGCTGCAGTTACATCTGCACCTTTTGCCACGCCAATTCCGACCTTACCCTTCTTATCACCGACAACAACAAGAGCTCTAAATCTGAATCGTCTCCCACCTTTTACTACTCTTGCAATTCTACCGATGTCTAAAGTTTTTTCATCAAAAGCTTTTTCAGCAAAGACGGTATCGTTTTTCCTTGAATTGTCCTTATTGTCCATATACTTAAAACTCCAATCCTTCCGCTCTGGCGCTATCAGCTAAAGCCTTTACTCGACCGTGATATAGTTTTCCATTTCTATCAAAAACTATTTTTTTGATACCTTTTTTAAGGGCTTTTTTTGCCAAATCTGAACCAACAAACTCGGCCTTCTTGGTCATGCTACCTAAATCTTTACTAAGACCTATTGTCGTTGAATGAGCTATAGTCGTGCGATTAACATCATCAATAAGCTGAGCTGAAACATGGTTTAATGAAACAGTGACACTCAGGCGAGGCCTATCTTCAGATCCTGAAATAATACTTCTGATTCGGTTTTTTCGTAAAGCTTTGTGGGCTTTTTTAATAGTTAGTCTTTTCATGTTTACTTATCCTTACCGCTCTTACCGCTCTTACGTATAATATATTCATCAACATACTTAATGCCCTTGCCTTTATATGGTTCCGGCTTTTTAAGACTTCTAATCTCTGCAGCAACCTGTCCTACTAATTGCTTATCAATGCCGTCAATTGCGATTACGTTTTGATTTACAGTGGCAGTAATGCCTTGAGGAAGTTTGTATATAACGTTATGTGAGAAACCCAGACTCATGTTTAAGTCGGTTCCCGACAATGCAACTTTGAACCCAACTCCGTTTACCTCAAGTTTTTTGCTAAAACCTTGTGAAACCCCGATGACCATATTGTTTATCAATGATCTTTGAAGGCCGTGTTTTGCTTTTATTTCTTTTAAATCATTCTCTCTTGTAACAATAACTTGATTATCATTAACCTCAACTTTAATTTGTTTCAAGGTTGGGATCTTTAATTCACCTTTTTTACCTGAAACAGTAATAAAATTTTGGTCGGCAGTGATTGTCACACCTTCTGGAATCTGGATTGGTAGTTTTCCTATTCGACTCATTTATTATTCCTTTAAAAAATTAATATACCTTACAAATTAATTCACCGCCTAAATTCAACGACTTGGCTTTATCACCAGTCATTAAACCTTGAGATGTTGATACAATTACTAAACCACGTCCTTTTTTGATTCTAGGAATCTCTTTAGCCATAACATACATTCGGCGGCCAGGTTTAGAAACTCTTGAAATTTCAGATATTGAAGCATTTGCATTTTCATCGTTAATAACAAGTTTAATCAATTTGCCGACCGATGGCATATCGACAGTAGACATGCTCTTTAAGAAGTGATTTTCAATCAATAAATCTAAAATGGCGGCCTTAATTTTGCTATGAGGAATTACTACTTCGTTTTTATTAACGAGTATTGCGTTTCTGATTCTTGTCAGCATATCTGAAATTGGATCTGTAGTTGTCTTAGACATATATTATTTCCTCCTTTCTTACCAGCTTGATTTAGTTATGCCTGGAATTTCACCTTTTGAAGCATGTTCTCTGAATGCTATACGTGAAAGTCCAAACTGTCTCATATAACCTCTGGGTCGACCTGTTTCAACGCAACGATTTTTTAGCCTTGTCTGTGATGAGTTGCGTGGAAGTTTGGCCAATCCTTCATAATCACCAAGCTTCTTTAATTCCAATCTTTTTGCCAAATATTTATCGTGCATAGCTTTACGCTTTGCATCTCTGGCGATAATAGATTTTTTAGCCATTATTTAGTCTCCTTTTGAAACGGCATGCCGAATTTCTTTAGTAACGAAATGGTATCTGTAGATTTTTTAGTTTGAAAAACTAAATTAACTTGTAAGCCATGAATTAACGTAGTCTCGTCGAAAGTAAGTTCAGGAAAAATAGACTGATCAGTTATACCTATGCTGTAGTTACCGGATTTATCAAAGGCTTTAAGCGAGACTCCGTGGAAATCTCTGAGTCTAGGTAAGACAATATTTATTAAACGGTCTAGGAACTCATACATACGGTCTTTCCTTAAAGTAACTTTTACTCCGATTTTATTTCCTTCCCTTAGTTTAAAACCGGCAATTGAATTTTTAGCAACTGTTTCGACGGGAGCCTGTCCGGTGATTTTAGTAATATTATTAATTACCAAATCGAACATTTTTTTGTCATCTTTGGATCTTCCTATACCGGAATTTATGACAATCTTTTCTAGTTTAGGAGCTTCATGGATATTAGAGTAACCAAGCTCAGACACCAGTTCCGGTCTAATAACATCATTGTAAAGGACCTCAAGTCTTGGCCTGGTTGATGCTTCGTTTGTAGTTTTAGTAGCCATTACTTAATCTCCTTTCCAGATGCTTTAAAAATACGAGTTTTACTGCCGTCTTTTTCGTTAACCTTGATTCCTATGCGACTGCCTTTTTTAACACTAGGATCGACAATTGCCACTTTAGATACCCAAATAGGTTTAGTTATTTCTTTAATTGTTCCTTGAGGGTATATGTTGTTAGCTTTTATGTGTTTTTTGACGATGTTGATACCTTCTACTGTAACCTTATTTTCTTTAGGGTGTAGAGCTAAAACCTTACCAACCTTACCTTTTTGACGACCAGAAAGAACGATAACGTTATCTCCTTTTTTTAATTTAATTTTAAATAAGGATTGCATTATAGTACCTCCGGTGCCAAACTGATTATCTTAGAATATCCCATATCACGAAGTTCTCTTGGTACGGGGCCGAATATACGGGTAGCCTTAGGTAATTTGTCGTCGCCAATAATAACAGCTGCATTATCATCGAATGCAATCGTAGACCCGTCAGGTCTTCTGATCTGTTCTCTGGTTCTGACGACAACTGCCTTAACGACAGTTTTTTTCTTAACCTGTCCGGTAGTATTTGCGTCTTTTACGGTAGCGACAATAATATCCCCAACACGGGCATATCGCCTCCTTGTGCCACCAAGAACTCTAATGCACAGAATTTCTTTGGCACCTGAGTTATCGCAAACGTTTAATCTAGTTTCTTGTTGTATCATTATTTAACCTCTTCGGTTTTTACTTCTTCTTCGTTCTTCAAAATTTCAAGATCTTTAGCGCTTAATTCAGCTTTTTCAACAATTGAATCAAGCACAAATCTTTTTTTAGCAGAAATTGGCTTTGACTCTTTGATCTTTACTAAATCACCGACTTTAGCCTCATTTTTCTCGTCATGAGCCATGTATTTAGTACTGACTTTGTAAGATTTACGATACAAAGGGTGAACTTTTGTTGTAGAAACGGTTACTACGATTGTCTTATCAGCCTTATCTGAAGACACAATACCGGTAATGAATTTAGCCATTATTTAGCCTCCTTTAGAAGTTGTTCGCCTAAGACTGTTAAGACTCTAGCCAAATCTTTTCTTTTAAGTTTTATTAGTTTAACATTAGTAATCTGACCTAAGAGTAATTTATGCTTTAGTTCAAAGATCTCGTTCTTTAACTTAACACTTTCTTTTGACAAATCAGCTGTAGACAGTTTTCGGATATCAGTCATTTTCATAATTAGACCTCCTGCCTTTTTAGAAACTTAGTTTTAACAGGGAGTTTGTCGCCGGCTAATCTCATAGCTTCTCTGGCAACAGACTCTTCTACACCTTGCATTTCAAATAAGACAGTACCCGGCTTAACTTTAGCTACGAAAAATTCAGGGTTCCCTTTTCCGCTACCCATTTTAACGTCAAGTGGTTTTCTGGTAACCGGTACGTGAGGGAATATCCTTATCCAAATCTTTCCGCCTCTTTTAATATAACGGGTCATAGCTTGTCTTGATGCTTCTATCTGTCTCGATGTAATTCTTTCGTGCTCGAGAGACATTAGTCCGTAATCACCAAAAGCTACGAAATTTCCCGATGAAGCAACTCCTCGAATTTTTCCTTTTCTAACTTTTCTGAATTTAGTTCTACTTGGTAATAACATATTAAATTACCTCACCTTTATAAATCCAAACCTTAACTCCGATTAAACCAGCAGGAGTCTGAGCGGCAACTTTAGCAAAATCAATGTTAGCTCTTAAGGTATGTAGGGGTACGGATCCGGCGAACTCTTTTTCTCGTCTAGACATCTCAGCACCGTTTAATCGTCCGGAGACTTCAACTTTAATTCCCAAGGCGCCAGCTCTCATAGCAGCAGCGGCGGCAGATTTTATCGCTCGTCTAAAATTGATTCTTCTTTCTAGCTGATGAGCAACATTTTCAGCGACAAGTTTGGCGTGTAAATCGGGTTTTTTAATTTCTTCAATATTAACTCTGGTAGGAGTTTTATATATTTTTTCAAATATATCTTTGAGTTCAGTTGCTCCAGTACCGCCTCGGCCGATAACAACACCGGCTTTAGCAGTAGAGATGGTAATCGTTACCAGATTCGGAGTACGATTGATTTCTACTCGATTAATAGAAGCGCGAGAACCCAGTTTTTGGTTAATCAGCTTTCTAACTGTCAAATCATCTTTCAAGAAACTGGCATAGTCATTCTTGGATGCGAACCACTTAGAAGACCAATCTTTATTGGTTTGAAGCCTCATAGATATTGGATTTACTTTATGGCCCATTATTTTGTCTCCTTAGCTGTCTTAGGTTTAGCTACTGACTCTTTTTTCTTTGCTGCTGATTGTCGAAGTTGACCGTCAACTGAAACGCGAATATGCGAAGTCTGATGCTGAAAAGGGTGAGCCATTCCACGAGCGACTGGTCTGAATCTTTTAAGGCTTGGACCATGATTTACGGTAATTTCAGAAATAAACAAGCCTTCTTGTTTGTATCCGTGGTTATGAGTTGCATTTGCAGATGCACTTTTTATTACATCGAATACAGCCTTAGCACCTCTTCGATTGGTATAGCTAAGGATTGTTAAAGCATCAGATACTGTTCTACCGCGAACAAGTGATGCTACCTGTGATACTTTTCTCGGGCTGATTTTAACTGATTTGGCTACTGCTAATACCGACATTTTACTTACCCTTTGCTAACTTTCCACCGTGTGAACGGAATTTTCGAGTTGGAGAAAATTCGCCAAGTTTATGACCTACCATGTTTTCAGTTATAAATACCGGCACATGGACCTTACCATTATGAACAGCTATTGTACGGCCCACAAAATCAGGAGATATAGTAGAGTGTCTAGCCCAGGTCTTAATAATGGTACGGTCTTCCGAGCCCAAAGCCTTAACTTTCTTAGCTAGTTTAAAATCTACAAATGGTCCTTTTTTACTTGATCTTGACATAATTATTTCCTCTTCGAAGCATGTCTGCTTCTGACTATAAATTTATCGCTTTTCTTTCTAGTCCTAGTCTTAAAACCAAGAGTTTTTTGACCCCATGGTGTTTTAGGTGCTGAACCATGATTTTTTCCACCACCGACACCATGACGACCTCCATCACCACCACCATGAGGGTGGTCAACAGCGTTCATAACGACACCTCTAACTGAAGGTCGGATACCACGATGCCTGGTACTTCCGGCCTTGCCAAGTTTAACGTTTTGATGCTGTTCGTTACCCAATACACCAATTGAAGCCTGACAATTTTCATTTATTAGACGAACTTCACCGCTTGGTAACCTGACCTGTGCGTAGCCATTGTCTCGACCCATTAACTGAGCGCTATTTCCAGCCGATCTGACTAACTGACCGCCTTTACCGACCGATAATTCTATATTATGAATTGAACTACCGATTGGTATGTTTTTTAACATAAATCTATTCCCTGACTCGATTGGAGCATCTTCGCCGGTTTTTATAATCTGACCTTGTTTCATGTCTGATGTTGCTAAAACGTATACGTAGCTGCCATCAGCTTTTTTAACTCTGGCAATTCTTGCACTACGGTTAGGATCGTATTCAATATGCTCAATAGTACCTTTAAAGCCATCTTCCAGGCTGAAACTAACTAATCGATAGAATTTCTTAGCCCCACCACCCTGATGTCTGGTAGTTATTCTACCTTGATTATTTCTTCCACTTTTAGTCTTTTTTATCAAAAGAAGAGATTTAACAGGTTTTTTAGAAGTTATCGTCGAGAAGTCCTGAGTTGTCTTTCCTCTTCTTCCGGGACTGGTTGGATTCAAATTAACAATCGACATTATGCCTTCTCCTTTTTTGCCCGCTTCGACTTCTTAGACTCTTTGTCATCAATTTTCTTGGCTGCCTTATCGAAATTTTCTTGAGCCTTCTGTTCTTTTTGAGCTTCTTCTTCGATAGCTTCAAAGAATGGAAGACTGAAACCTTCTTTCAAATATACATAAGCCTTCTTGGTATCAGTTCTTTTACCATAAGAATTATCGTATCTTTTGCCGGTTAGCGAAATCGTTCTTTTTCTTTTACCATCTATATTTACAATATTTACTGATTGGACTTCAACTTTATAGTAATCCTCTATCTGTTGTTTGATAGAAATTTTATTAGCGTTTTTAGGTACTTTGAAAGCATAAATCCTACTTTTAGATATTTTATAGGTTTTTTCACTCAAAATTGGTAATAATTCAAGAAGACCGGACATTATTTATTCTCCCTGGAACTTTTAAGTTGAGCTGAAAGACCCTCGAGCGTAATTGATTCAATAACTATGCTATCAGCGTTTAAAACGTCGAATACATTTAGATAAGAGCTTTTTACTACCTTGAAATTTTCTACATTTCTAGCGGACAGAATAATTTCCGGAGTTTTATCCTTAACAACGATCAAAACATGGCCCTTATTGGCATCTAACTTATTAATAAGATCTATAAGTTTTTTGGTACTTACTTTGGATATATCAAATGATTCAATAAATTTAATAGCATTGGCACCTAACTTAGACGAAAGAGCTTGTTTGATAGCAAGTTTTCGAGCTTTAGTGTTTAACTTAAGTGAATAGTTTTCAATACCAGTAGGTCCAAAAGCCACACCACCGCCTTTCCAAATTGGGTTTCTAGAAGAACCGAATCGAGCACGACCGGTACCCTTTTGTCGCCAAGGTTTTTTACCACCACCTGAAACCAAACCTCTGGTTTTAGTTACTGCGTTGTTAGTTCTGCCATTAGCCAAGTAGGTTTTATAAGCTTGTGACAATAACTGGTGACTAATTTCAGTAATACCGAATACTTCTTTGTCGAGATTAAGTTTAGTGGCTGTTTTTTCAGCCTTTTTAGAATAGAGTGTTATTGAAGTAGCCATTATGCTCGCCCCTTAATCAAAACAGTGCTTTTTCGAGGTCCTGGAACCGCACCGGACAAACCAATTAAACGATTTTCGACATCAATAAAATTCACTTTTAAATTCTTAATAGTTACACGTTCGTTGCCTAGACGACCGGCCATTTTCTTACCTTTAAATATTCTTTGAGGATACATGGAACCAATCGATCCTGGTCTTCGATAACTCCGACCGCCGTGTGTTTTTCTTCCTCTTTTAAAATTGTGTCGTTTGATGGTGCCGGCAAAACCTTTACCTTTAGAATTAGATGTTACATCAACCTTATCGTTAACATTAAAAATGTCGGGGTTTAATTCATCCCCGACATTAAGATTTGATTCAGTTTCATCAATTCTATACTCTTTAATAATTCTTGGCATAAAATTACTGGCTTTAACGTGACCCGACAAAGGCTTAGACAACTTAGTCACTTCTTTAGCGCCTACTTGGACAGCGTTATAACCGTCTTTTTCCAAATTTTTTAATTGTGTGACAACTTGTTTAGGCACAGATAATACGGTAACAGCTTCAACAACACCATTTTCATTGATAGTGCTCATCATTCCGATTTTTGTAGCTATAAGTTGTTTCATGTAGTTACTCTTAATATTTAATAAATTAAAAAATAGCGCAAAGTACAGTATCACCTCTATTAAACAAAGATGACTTATACCTCTAAGCTATAGTTTTTAACAGATACCGTTATAGATTATCACAATTAAGTGATATCTGTCAATGTGTTGAATATTTTACTTCAACTACATTTTGATTTCAACGTCGCAACCTGCTGGTAGCGATAAACTCATCAAAGAATCAATTGTTTTAGAAGTTGGTTCTAAGACATCAATTAATCTTTTATGAGTTCTCATTTCAAACTGCTCTCTTCCCTTCTTGTAAACGTGGGGACTTTTAATAACAGTGAATGTATTTTTCTTTGTTGGAAGCGGTATTGGTCCGGCAACAACAGCTCCGGTTCTAAGAGCTGTATCAACAATTTGTTTTGCTGCTTGATCAATTACTTTATGATCATATGCTTTAAGTCGAATTCTAATTCTTTGCTTCTCGTCTTGTTTTTTAGAATCGTTCATTATTTCATCCTTATTGCTCTTAAATGAGCGGTACTGTAACATCAACTATATTTAAAATAAAGTGGTGAGTTTTAATCAGTACAATTAAATTTTATAGATTTTAGCAATAAGTTGACTGATATGTCAAATTATTTAACAATCTTGGTAACTACTCCAGCACCAACAGTTTTACCACCTTCACGAATAGCAAATCTTAGACCTTGGTCCATAGCAATCGGGGCAAGTAATTTTACTTTAAAAGTAACGGTGTCACCTGGCATAACCATTTCTTTATCGGCAGGTAATTCAACCTCACCAGTAACGTCAGTTGTACGGAAATAGAACTGAGGCTTGTAACCCTTAAAGAATGGTGTGTGTCGACCACCTTCTTCTTTTGTTAAGATATAAACCTCTGACTCGAATTCTGTATGAGGAGTTATTGATCCTGGTTTAGCCAAGACCTGACCTCTTTCTATATCGTCTCTTTCAATTCCACGTAGCAATACACCAGCGTTATCACCGGCCTGACCTTGGTCTAGAGATTTTTTGAAAGCCTCAATGCCAATAACAACAGATTTCTTGCTTTCACGGATTCCAACGATTTCAACTTCGTCGTTAATTTTAACTATACCGGTTTCAATACGTCCGGTAGCTACAGTTCCACGACCTTTGATTGAGAAAACGTCCTCAATTGGCATCAAGAAAGGTTTGTCTAATTCTCTCTTAGGTTCCGGAATGTAATCATCCATAGCCTTAATGAGTTCCATAATTGCGTCTTCATTTGGAGCGTCTCCTTCGAGAGCTTTTGCAGCTGAACCACGAATAATTGGTGCCTTTGCATCAAAACCATTCTTTTCAAGTAATTCACGGATTTCTTCTTCAACTAAATCAACTAATTCAGCATCTGCTAAATCCATTTTATTAAGAAAAACAAGGATCTTTGGTACACCTACTTGTCGGGCTAGAAGAACGTGTTCTCTAGTTTGAGGCATAGGGCCATCAGCGGCAGAAACGACTAAGATTGCACCGTCAATTTGTGCAGCACCGGTAATCATGTTTTTAACATAATCAGCGTGTCCTGGCATATCAACGTGAGCATAGTGTCTCTTTTCGCTTTCGTACTCTTGGTGAGAAGTAGCGATAGTAATACCTCGCTGTCTCTCTTCTGGTGCGTTGTCAATCTGGTCATAAGCGACTGGCTTGTTGACAGCACTTGGTAATTTTTTAGCAAGTACGGTAGTAATTGCTGCTGTTAAAGTGGTTTTTCCATGGTCAACGTGACCCATAGTACCGACGTTAACATGTGGTTTGGAACGATCAAACTGATCAGCCATTTTTATTGCTCCTTAAATTTTAAATATATATTAGACTTTAAGCATTAGTATCAATACTCACACTAAAGCGTCTAGGGATTAGTATACTGTAAAAGTTAATGTTTTGTAAAGTGATTAACGGCTAGGATTTTGCATTCTTGGCTATAATTGCCTCGGTAACATTGTTAGGTACATCGGAATAGTGATCAAGTTCCATAGTAGAGCTGGCACGACCCTGCGTAATACTCCTCAAATTAGTTGTATAACCGAACATCTCACCGAGGGGTACGAATGAAGTAATCTCTTTTATACCACCACTTAAATCTTCCATAGAATCTATTTGACCACGCTTTGAGTTTAAGTCACCAATTACATCACCCATGAATTCTTCCGGTGTAACTACAACTACTTTCATGATAGGTTCCATTAAGACCGGGGATGCCTTTTTAACTCCGTCCTGCAAAGCCATTGAACCGGCAATCTTAAATGCTAACTCAGATGAGTCTACTTCATGGTAGCTACCATCATATAGTTCAGCGACTAAGTCAACGACCGGATATCCAGCTAATACACCGTTATTCATGGCTTCAGTTATACCTTGTTCGACAGGCTTAATGTATTCTGAAGGAACTACTCCACCTTTGATAGAATTTACAAACTTAAATCCTTCTCCAGGAGTATTCTGAGACAATCTAAGCCAAACATCGCCATACTGTCCACGTCCACCGGACTGTCTAATAAACTTACCTTGGACTTCGACATTATCTTTTCTAATGGTTTCTCGGTATGCCACCTGAGGCTGACCAATATTGGCCTCTACGCCGAATTCTCTTTTCATTCGATCAACTAGAATTTCCAGGTGCAATTCACCCATCCCGGAAATAATCGTTTGACCGGTTTCTTCATCAACTTTGATTCTAAAAGTAGGATCTTCTTCTGCAAGTCTTTGAAGAGCAAGGCTCATTTTTTCTTGGTCGGCTTTAGTTTTTGGTTCAATTGCAATTGACACTGGAGGTTCTGGGAAAGTGATACTCTCAAGAACTATCGGGTGCGATTGATCACATAGGGTATTCCCTGTTGTAGTACCCTTCAAGCCGACTATGGCAGCAATATCTCCAGCCAAAACTTCGGAAACATCTTCACGTTTATCAGCCTGCATTCTAACGATTCTACCAACTCTTTCCTTTTCCCCGGTTGAACTGTTCAGAATATAGCTACCGGCTGTAATTTTTCCTGAATAGACTCTGAAATAGGCTAATTTACCTACAAATGGATCAGTTGCAATTTTAAAAGCTAGGGCAGAAAATGGCTCGGAAACACTTGGCTTTCTTTCAACTTCGTCACCGGTTTTAGAGTTAGTTCCCCAGGTAGAACCACGATTCAAGGGACTAGGTAGAAAATCTACAACGGCATCTAACAATTTTTCAACAATAACGCCTCGACCATCTCCACCGGAAACTGCATAAAACTTTCCACCAAGAACCGCTCTTTTGATAGACTCTTTAATTTCATCTTCGGTTAGGCCTTCTTCACCTACTTCTAGATATTTTTCTAACATTTCTTCATCTTCAGCCACAGCGTTTTCAATCAGCAAGGATCTGTATTTCCTAACTTGATCGCTCATATCGGCTGGTATTTCACCAACTGTTAGCTCGTGATCAGCAAAATTCTTATAGGTATAAGATTTCATGGTTATCAAATCAACGACACCGCTGACTGATTGTTCGAAGCCGATTGGAAGGTGGATAGGAAAAGCTCTTTTAGATAACCTGTTGTGAATTGACTCTAGAGATTTATAAAAATCACCACCGGTTTGATTGATTTTATTAATAAAACAAATCCTAGGTACTCCGTATTTATCGGCTTGTCGCCATACAGTTTCGGATTGGCTCTCTACACCCATTTTTCCATCAAATACAACTACCGCACCATCAAGAACACGCAGACTTCTTTCTACCTCTACGGTAAAATCAATGTGTCCTGGGGTATCGATAATGTTTATCTGATGGTTTTTCCAATAACAAGTAACAGCCGCAGAAACGATGGTTATACCACGTTCTCTCTCTTGGGCCATCCAGTCTGTAGTAGTTTCACCTTCATGAACTGCACCAATTTTGTGCTTTAAACCGGTCCTGTATAAAATACCCTCAGTTGTAGTGGTTTTACCGGCATCAATGTGAGCGATAATGCCAATATTTCTTAATTTCTCAATTGCATATTGTTTTTCTGCCATAATATTCCCTATTTATTTGTTTAAGCCATTCTCGCAAAATGAGCAAATGCCCGGTTAGATTCAGCCATTTTGTGAGTATCTTCCTTCTTCTTTACGGCTGTACCGGTATTGTTGTAGGCATCAACTAACTCTGAAGCGATACATTCAACCATGTTAGTTCCCTTTTTAGCACGACAAGCAGCCACGAACCACATAGTGGTTAAGTGATTCTGCCGCTGTCCTCTGACTTCAAAAGGAATCTGATAATTAGCTCCACCAACTCTTCTGGAGCGAGTTTCCATGTGAGGCTCAATGTTTTTAAATGCTTGATCAAAAACGTCCAGTGGATTATCGATCTTTAATTTTTTAGCAGCTAGTGCCATGCCATCATAGACTAATTTCTCTGCCAGCTGTTTTTTCCCTTTTTTCATTATTCGGTTAATGAGTTTTTGAACCTTGACACTGTTATACATTCGGTCAGGTTTTACTTGTCTGATTAATGATTTAGTTACTTTTCTAGGCATTATTTCTTCTCCGCCTTAGCACCGTATTTAGATCGACCTTGCTTTCGATTATTCACACCCTGTAAGTCAAAAGAACCTCTGACAATATGATATCTAACACCTGGCAAATCCTTGACACGACCGCCACGTACGAGAACAACAGCGTGCTCCTGTAGGTTGTGACCCTCACCACCAATATATGCCCAAACCTCATAGCCGTTTGTTAATCTCACTCGGGCTACTTTTCGAAGTGCTGAGTTAGGTTTTTTTGGTGTTTTGGTAGTAACTTTAACACAAACCCCTCTTTTAAAAGGTGAAGCCTTTTCATAGGATTTGTTTTTTAGGTTATTGACAACTCTACCCATTGCAGGCGATTTGCTTTTAGAGGTAGTCTTTGATCGAGACTTCCTTACTAACTGATTAATTGTCGGCATTTTTTCTCCTTGTAATTTAACTCTACCGCCTTATAGGGTACCGTTGTCAGATGCCGCCGGCAACGATTATACTCTGATTACTCAAGGCTCGGAGTTTTAAATAATATATTCTGATATACTTTAGCAAATTTAAGCTAGATTATCAACTAGGTCGAACTCTTCTGAATCCGATTCATTCTCATCCTTGTCACGATAGCCGGTCCCAACAGGAATCTTACGACCTAAGATAACATTTTCTTTCAATCCGAAGAGCTTATCTGTTTTTCCACTTGTTGCAGCTGAAATTAGTACTCTTGTAGTGTCCTGGAAAGAAGCGGCCGATAGGAACGAATCAGTTGAAAGGCTGGATTTTGTAATCCCAAGTAACAGTTGGTTGACTACTGCTGGTTGCTTGTTGTTACTTACCAATTGTTCATTTTGTTCAGCAACGGACAACTTGGAAACAATATCACCGGTAACAAAATCACTATCACCCGGATCCTCAATCTGAACACGAGAGAACATTTGTCTGACTATAATCTCAAGATGCTTCGAGGCAATATTCTGTCCCTGTCCGGCAAAAATTCGTAAAATCTCATTCATTATATATCTCTGAGTAGATTCTACACCTTGTAGCCTCATTAAATCTTGAAGATTTATCGAACCATTTGTTAGTCTCTGACCGGCAACCACGCTATCGCCATCCTTGATTAATATCTGCTTAAAGCTAGGAATTTCATAGCGTAAAACGCTTTGCTTGGAGGGAGTTAAAGTGATAGTTGTGCTACCAACTTCAACATGTCCGCCAATTGGAGCTAAAATAGGTTCAGAATTATCTTCATGAGCAGCTAAAATCTGACCAAGTGCGACTTCGGATTTATCGGCTACAAATGCTTTTTTATCACCCAAATTAAACTTAATTGGCTTAACATTTTCTGGTGTTATCGAAACGATGTATTGATTGCCTTCCTCATTTAGAGAGACTTTACCATCAATTTCTGATAAATAAGCTTGACCTTTAGGATTTCGTGCTTCAAACAACTCTTCAATACGGGAAAGGCCCTGAGCGGTCTCATCAAGCATAACTGATCCACCTCGGTGCTTACTGTCTAGTGAAAGCTGTGTACCAGGTTCACCTATACTTTGAGCTGCTATTACACCAATTGGGTGACGATCTGCTACTAATTGATTAGATGATGGGTCTAAACCATAAGATTTTTGTGGAATTCCCCAAACACTCGTACAACTAAGCGCACTCATTATTTTAATGACATCAACCTTTTCGTCTTTTTCGATTTTCTCGGCAATCTCGGTAGAAATTAATTCTCCTTTTTTCACATAACCGGCAACATCTTCAGCAGCGTAACGTCCCGCCAATCGAAATGCATAGCTAACACCGATTTCAGTAGCATCAGATCTAAGCATAGTAAATCCAGGATCATTTTCATCATCTGAGATAGTGAATACATCCTGCGCAACATCAACTAGACGTCTTGTTAAGTACCCAGCGTCTGCAGTCTTTAAGGCGATGTCTATTAGAGACTTTCTAGTACCTCTGGTACCGGTAAAGTATTCCAATGGTTCAAGTCCCCTCATATAACTTGATTTAATTGGTAGCTCAATAGCCTGTCCAGAAGCATCGGACCTAATCCCCAGCATGCCCACGGTATCTTTCATAGAAGAAATGTTACCTCGAGCACCAGAATAGATAGCGATAGCCATCGATGAATCAACATTAACCATCTGTTTTGCTAACATTTCACCAACTTTGGCATCAACTTTTGTCCAGTGTTCTACGATTAAACGATGTCTTTCTTCGTCATTAATGAAACCAGCAGCATAATCATCGGCAATTTTAGATGCTATGTCTTCACCTTCCTCAATCACTTTATCCATACCTTCAACGGAAACAAAGTCATTCATACCCATTGATAGACCGGATTGAGTTGCATGGTAAAAACCAAGTTCTTTCAAAGTATCGGCAATTTCTGCAGTTTTTTCTTGACCGTATTTAGCGTAAACATCAACCATTAATTTCTGTAATCGCTTTTTGGTCATAACATCATCTTGAAATTCAAAATCTTCCGGGAAAGCCTCGTTAAACAAAATCCTACCGAATGTAGTGTGTCTTATTTGTCCCTTAAATGGTAATTTAACAAAACTCTGAACAGCTATTTTGCCAGCATCAAAAGCCATTATAGCTTCATCAAGCGACTCAAATACAGTTGTATTTTCGATTGAGTACTTTTGCTTGAGGTATGTTAAGTAGTAGCAGCCTAAAACAATATCTTGCTCAATGTGCAAAATAGGTGAACCATCAGCTGGTTTTAAAAGATTTTTACTTGCAACCATTAAGTTTTTAACCTCAGCCTGAGCTTCTTCGCTCAAAGGCAAATGTACTGCCATCTGGTCACCGTCAAAATCCGCGTTAAAACCTTTACAGACAAGCGGATGAAGCTGAATTGCTCTACCCTCAATCAAAACGGGCATAAAGGCCTGAATACTTAATCGGTGCAAGCTTGGAGCACGATTTAGAAGAACATACTTATCTTTAATAACTGTGTCCAGAGCGTCCCAAACGGCAGTTTCTCCCATTTCAATTAATCTTGTAGCGCTCCTGATGTTATGAGCTAATTCTTTTTCAATCAACTCGCCAATAACAAAAGGTTTAAATAGCTCTAGAGCCATCATTTTTGGAAGCCCACATTGATTAATCTTAAGATCGGGACCGGCTACGATCACTGAACGGCCGGAGTAATCTACTCTTTTACCAAGAAGATTTTGTCTAAATCGTCCTTGCTTACCTTTTAATAAATCAGATAAACTCTTAAGCTTTCTTCTCTGACCAGTCGATGCAACAGCCCGACCACTTCTAGTGGAATTATTATCAATTAAGGCATCGACGGCCTCTTGGAGCATTCGTTGCTCATTTCGACGAATCACTTCTGGAGCATTCAACTCAATTAGTTTTTTAAGACGATTATTTCTGTTGATGACACGTCTGTACAAATCATTTAGGTCGCTGGTTGCAAATCTTCCACCAGTTAACTGAACCATCGGTCGAAGATCTGGAGGTATTACTGGTAAAACTGAAATACATAATGAGCTTGGTTCAATGTTGGCCTTTTTCATGCTTTCAATCAATCTAAGTCTTTTCATGATTTTTTTCTTCCGCTGGCCTTTAGCTTCTTCAGCCTCCTTGCTCAATTCATCAATCAATGAATCCAAATTAACTTCTTCTAGTAAATCTTTTAGAGCGCTACCACCCATACCAACTGTAATCAATTCTCTCAGTTCTTCTGGGAGGTTTCTGTAGTCAGTTTCAGAAATTAAAGCGAACTTGTTAAGACCGTCGATCTGTTCTTTGAATTCATTAAAGTTGTCTACGAGTTCGGTCATCTCCTTGTTTTGCATCTCAGCTAAGGCTTTGATGTTTGCATCCTCGTTTTTAGCTTCGTTTTCAAATCGAAGTTTGATAGCTTCTTTAGCAGCATTAAACTCAGCTTCTTTATCAGCCAGTAATTGCTCTCTTTTAGAGGTATCAACAGTTTTTATGACATATGACGCAAAATAGGCAATTTTTTCCAAGTTCTTCACAGTTAAGCCGAGGATTAATCCCATGGCACTTGGTGTGCCCTTTAAGAACCAGATATGGGCTACTGGTACAGCAAGACTTATGTGGCCCATTCTTTCTCGTCTTACGATTGACTTAGTAACTAACTCTCCCTTCTTATCGACTGCGGCTTCACGGCTTCTAACGCCCTTATATTTCGCATCATGAGGATTAATATCTTTAACGGGACCAAATATTCGCTCACAGAAGAGGCCGTCTCGTTCCGGCTTTTGAGTTCTGTAATTAATAGTCTCTGGTTTGGTTACCTCACCATAACTCCAGTCTAAGATATCGCCGGGGCTAGCAACAGCCAACCTAACGGCATCAAATTCAGAGATATCGGCGCTAAGCGATTGATAGTAATTTGGATTCATTATGCTAACTCCTTTTCATCTTCGTCATCATTAGTTAATTGATTGTCGTCATTGTCATCAGCACCAACCGATACAACAAAATCATCAGCTAAATCATCGTCTAAATCTACTAGTGACAGATCATCTCCTGGGACTTCATCCGTAACATCAATATCAGAAGCAATAGGCTCTGGAACATCTACGGTAGCGGGGTGGACAGCTTCTTCATGAATATTGGAAGCAAGCACGGCTTCAGCATCAATAATGCTTTCGGATTTAACTAAATCAACCTTCAGTCCAAGTCCTTGAAGTTCTTTGACTAACACATTAAAGCTTTCTGGAACTTTAGGGCCAAGAATCTTATTCTTTTTAATAATTGATTCGTAAGCCTTGGATCTTCCGTAGACATCATCAGACTTAATGGTCAACATTTCTTGCAGAGTTGCCGATGCGCCATAAGCTTCAAGCGCCCAAACCTCCATTTCACCAAAACGCTGACCACCATTTTGAGCTTTTCCACCCAAAGGTTGTTGGGTGACCATGGTGTATGGTCCGGTTGAACGGGCATGAATTTTATCGGTCACCATGTGATTTAACTTATTCATGTACATGGAACCGACTGTAGTTCTTTCTTTGAAAGGTTCACCAGTTCGGCCATCGTAGAGCTGTTGCTTTCCATCTTCTGGCAACTTAGCCTCTTTTAATAAATCTTGTATCTTATCGAGCGGAACACCGTTAAACGACGGAGAAGCAACTTTTATTCCAAGAGCACGGGCCGCCATACCAAGGTGCACTTCGAATAACTGACCCAAGTTCATACGAGAAGGCACGCCAAGTGGATTTAGAATAATATCTACTGGGGTACCATCTTCCATATAAGGCATATCTTCAACAGGTAAAATTCTAGCTATTACACCTTTGTTACCATGACGACCTCCAAGTTTATCCCCAACGGAAATCTTTCTCATTTGAGCCACGAAAACTTTGATTTGCATGATGACACCAGCCTTAAGTTCATGACCAGTTTCTTTTGAAAACACCTTAACTCCAACCACCTTACCGTGTTTACCGTTACTCATGCGCTGGGATGTATCGCGAACCTCTTTGGCTTTTTCACCAAATATTGCACGTAGCAATCTTTCTTCGGAACTTAGTTCTTGTTCGCCTTTTGGAGTAATCTTACCGACAAGTATGTCTCCGGGGTGAACTTCAGCACCAATTCTGACAATACCATTTTCATCCAAGTGTCGTAATGATTCTTCGGATACGTTAGGAATATCCCTTGTTACGATTTCCGGACCTAGTTTGGTTTCCCTTACCTCAATCATAAAATCTACAATATGAATAGAGGTTAGAGTATCATCCTCGACTAATTTACGACTGATGATGATAGCATCCTCGAAGTTATAACCAGACCAAGGCATGAAAGCCGTAATTAAATCTTTTCCAAGAGCCAATTCACCATCCTTAACGGACATCCCTTCCAGTAAAACATCGCCTTTTTTAACCATATCACCAGACCTTACAACCACCTTTTGATTCATTGAAGTACCTTCATTACTTCTAACAAACCTGGCTGGCTGATAGGTTTTCATACCGTCTTTATATTCAACTACAACTTTTTTAGCATCAGCACTAATAACTTTTCCATCGGCATCAGCTAAAACTATTTGACCGGTGTTTCTAGCAACGACTGATTCCAAACCTGTACCGACGATTGGATTCTCGGGTTGTATCAAAGGAACCGCCTGTCTTTGCTGGTTTGATCCCATCAGACTTCTTAGCACGTAGTTTTTTTCAATAAATGGGACTAATCCGGCTGTCGAACCAATAATTTGATTATGGGCTGCATCAATATAATTGACCTCATCGGCAGCTACTTCACCCGGTTTTAAATTAATACGGGCACTGACACGTTCGTTTACAAAATAACCTTTATCATCAACATCGGAACCAGCAGAAGCTATAACTACTGAAGCTTCTTGATCGGCGTCTAGGTAAACAATTTCATCACTGACTCTCGCCTTAATTGGCCAGGTAACTTTATCTTTGACTTTAGACAGCTTAGCAACATCATCCTTGGTGATAACCTTGCCGGCTTTAACTAAAACTTTTTCCTTTTCATCAACGTAATCTATCAATGCGATTTCACCAACTAATTTATTTGTTGGAAGAGCATTGATAACTTTGCGATAAGGAGTTTCCAAAAATCCGTATTCATTAACCTTTGTATAGCTAGCCATATTAAGTACCAGACCGATGTTTGCTCCTTCTGGTGTTTCAACCGCACAGATTCTTCCATAATGAGTGGCATGAGCATCACGGACGTCAAATCCTGCACGCTCACGATTTAATCCGCCGGGACCCATTGAAGACAAGCGTCGTTTGGTAGCTAACTCAGATAGAGGGTTAATCTGATCCATGAACTGTGATAACTGAGACGATGCGAAAAATTCCCTGACCGACGCAACGATTGGACGTGCATTAATTAGTTGGGATGGTGTCACAGTTTCGATATCGGACATCGACATCCTGTCTTTGGTGTTTCTTTCCATACGAAGCAGACCAATTCGGAACTGTCTCTGAACTAATTCACCGACCAGCCGAATTCGTCTTGAAGCCAAACTATCGATATCATCGGGGTCTTCCTGAGTATTATTCAGTCGAATTATTTCTGCAACTATCGCCAAAATATCCTCAAGTCTCATAACTCGATTCTCGGTAGTATTTGGTATATCCATATTTAGACGTTTATTCATTCGGTAACGTCCAACCCTAGAGAAATCAAAACGCTTGAAATTATAAAACATATTTTCAATCAAGGTCTTGGCGTTATCGACGGTTGCTAAATCACCAGGTCTTAATCGCCTATAAACCTCTATTAAAGCTTCGTTCTGTCCTTTAGACGGATCCTTATCAAGGGTTGCTTCGATATAGTTAACACGACCGGTATCAACATGTTTCATCTGATCTTTGATGGCCGACTCAGTCATTCCTAATGATTTAAGCAAAGTGGTAACAGGGAGTTTTCTTTTACGATCAATTTTGACGTATATGCTGCCATTTGGAGCTGTTTCAAATTCTAACCACGCGCCACGACCAGGGATAACCTTGGCACCGTATAGAAGGTTTAAGGCGTGTTGTTCGGCAGTAAAAAATACGCCGGCAGATCGGATAAGCTGACTGACTACAACCCTCTCAGCTCCGTTAATAACAAAAGTCCCGCGATCGGTCATCCATGGATAATCGCCTAGATAAATCTCCTGTTCTTTAACCTCGCCGGTTACTTTATTAGTCAACTCTACTCGCGCAAGTAGAGGTGCCTCATAAGTCACATTATTTTCACGAGCTTCCCATTCGGAAAGTTTCGGCTCATCAAAATGATAATCTAAGAACTTAAGGGTAAGTTTTGCGCCGGTATAATCTTCAATCGGACTGACTTCTGAAAATAATTCTCCAAGTCCCTCTTGAACCAGCCAAGCGAAGGATTTATTCTGATGTTCAATCAAGTTAGGTATTTCAATATAATTATCTTTTTTTGTGTAATAAACACGTTTTTCATTTTTAGATTTAATAGCACTAGTATTGACCATTTAAAATCAACGCCCCCTGTAATATTTGATAATAATTAATAACTAAAAAATTGAGGTTTAACCTCAGTTTTATCTGTTTTATTGTATTTTTGTTTATAATTCGCGCGAAGAAAACTAAGCAGGGGGTTTTTAAATAAATACATAAAAAGCCTGTCTTACACTACTTCTTGAATAGTATTTTAAACGGAAATGAAGTTAATTGTCAACTAGATTAGACAAACTCAGCATAATTGATTTATAACAATTTTATTGTATTATTATATAAAATTTTGAAGGAAGTCATGAATAAACATCGACACGCTAATTTAAGAGATACTAATGGAACACCTATTCTTTACGAGGATATCGGCAGGCCAATTGAAAATGATTCACGCTTAGACGATTTGAAGGGTAAAGTTGGCAAACTCGCCTCAATTAATTCTTGCATTTTGAGTTTCAAAAAAAATCCAAATGTCGTATATGCTTTAGGTTCGGAAATTAAAATGGTTAGACAAAAGGGTGGTGTCTACGTGGCAAACACATCAACAAGCAATCAGGTTCTAAGCAATATGATTGAAGCCCAACTTTTCCCAAATCTCCTTTTAGACATTGGCTTATCGGCGGAAATATCTGATGTAACATACAAACAATTAAAAAATGGTAACCGAAAAGATCTCCGACTAAAACTAAAAGATGTACCGAACTTCGATAATCAAGGTTCAGTTCTATATGAAGAGAGACACGCTATTCAATACCACCTGGGATTACTGAGACCAAGATTTAATCATGAAAGCTCAGATAACTCTAAGGCAATTAAACCGAGACCGGTAACTCTTTTACTGGGAATTTTCGAGGGACCTAATCCGATCAGCGAATCAAGGTTTGTCGAAAGTCTAGCTACGAGTCTGATTGGTAAGACCGTCCATCTAGCAAAAATATCAACTTTTGACGCATTTTCTAATCAAAGCGATAAAAGATAATTAAATGTTTTTGATAATTTTATCAGCTAATCCGTATTTAACGGCTTGTTCAGCCGATAACCATTTGTCTCTTTCCATATCTTGATGGATGATATCAGGCTTTTGACCGGTATTTTCAGCCATTATTGATTCCAGCAATCTTTTTAGACGCAAACTTTCCTGTAAATCAATCTCCTGGTCTGTTACCTTACCTCTTGTACCAGAACTTGGTTGATGAATCATGACGGTGGAGTTCGGGAGTAAAAATCTTTTACCTTTGGTGCCTGAACTAAGTAGAAAGGCAGCCGCTGAGGCCTGGACACCGATACCAAAGGTTTGGACATCGTTTTTAATAAATTTCATCGTATCGTATATCGCCAGAGCATCATAAACACTACCTCCAGGGCTGTTGATGTAAAGATATATATCCTTTGTCGCATTTTCAGCCTTTAGGAATAATAACTGAGCAACAATCAAATTTGCTGTTACTTGATTGACCTCATCTCCCAAAAAAATAATTCTCTCTTTTAGTAGTCGAGAATAAATATCATAAGCTCTTTCATATCGACCTTCATTCTCAATTACAGTTGGTACTAATACTGATTTAACATCGTTTTTCATATATTCAATAGTAGTTTATTAGCACTCACATGTCAAGAGTGCTAATTGTTATTTATTTAACAGGTTATCTAGGTAATCTAACGTTTTTTCAATCTGCATACGGTTTTTAATATCAAGCTTGGCATTTTCAGTTTCCAGCTCTTTGAGCATATATTCATCGGTTTGATAATAATTGGTCAAGAGATTTAACCTAGCCTTTAGTTCGGTTTCAGTGACAGTAATCCCAAGATCGGAGGCAAGTTTCGATAATACTAGACCGGCCTTAATCTGTTTCTCAGCCATTTCACGATTTCTTTTAGTGTGCTCTTCTTCGGTGACGCCTTCTTCCTTCAAGTGATCTTCAAATGTCTGTCCCCTTGATTGTAGTGCTGCCTTATCCTGTTCCAATATTCTATCTAGTTCCGATTTAATTAGACTTTCTGGTAGGTCAATCTTCGTCTTTTCTACCAATTCTTCTACGATCTGGTTATCGAAATTTTGTTTATTTCTGTTATTATCCTCGGATTCGAGTTGTTGAGATACTGCTTTTTTAAGATCTTCTAGGTTTTTGAAAGGACCGATTTTGGCAAAAAACTTTTCATCCAATTCCGGTTTAACAAGTTTATTTACTGATTTTATTTTAACCTTAAAAACGGTTTTCTTACTTTTTAGCTCTGTCTGATAGTAATCGGCAGGGAAAGTTATCTTGAACTCTTTTTGATCACCTTTTTTTAAGCCAATCAGTTCTTCCTCGAAACCAGGAATGAAACTTTTTGAGCCAAGAACAAGCGGATAGTTGTCAGCTTTCGCACCTTCGATTACCTGTTTGGTCTTTTCGTCGCTTCCCTCAAAGTCAAAAACAACTTCATCGTTTAATTTAGCTGCCAACTTTGATTCCTGTCTGGTAGACTCTCTGGCTATTAAATCATCTACGACCTTTTTTACATCTTTCTCAGAGGCAACTGTTTTCTTTTTTCTGGTAGTCAGTTTTTTGATATCAGGTAAAACGATATCGGCTACCCTCTCAACGTCAAAAACAACTTCCAAGGTTTCAAACGGCACAAATTTTTTCACTGATACGTTAGGCCGATCAACAGGCATCAACTTTAATTCCTTTATTGACTGTGAATACATATCGTTTAGTGCGGAGTCTAAAAATTCAGTCTGTAGAGTAGAGGGATCGATATTCTTTTCAAGAATCGCTGTCGGAATATGTCCTTTTCTAAACCCTGGCAATGACATGGTTTTAGAAAATTGGTTTAAAACAATTTTTAGATGCTTATCTAAAAGTTCTTTATCAGCGACAGCAGAAAAAGTAACTTGGGTTGATTTGTTGTCTGTAATTTTTACTTGCATAGATTAAAATGATAACAGGAATTTGCTTTTTGAACAAAATCTATCTATTTTTAGTCTTAAAGAAATCAATTAACTCTAGATTGTTAAACTGATACTCTTTTTTGGACGAAAGCTCTTTTAAAGTCAACTTACCGGTTTTTAATTCTTCGCCACCGATAATTATGACGTAAGGAATTTTTTTCTTAACGGCAATGGCTATTTGATCTCCTATCTTCTTGCCAATTTCCCCAACAGCTATGTTTACACCTCTCGTTCTTAAGGACTGAATTATAGGGATAGTTCTGGACAAATCAGTCTCAATCAGTATTGCATAAGCGTCTGTTTCCGGACTAATTTCATTAAGTAATCCATGAGCGCTTACAAAATTAAACAATGTAGCGTCTCCAAGACCAAATCCAACAGTTGAAATAGGCTCTACACCAAATAAACCGACCAAGCCGTCGTATCTTCCACCCCCCATCATAGATCGGTTGTTTTCGGGATTTTCATCGAATATTTCAAATACTATATCCGTATAGTAGTCGAATCCTCTCATGATTGTCGAATCAAACACCCAGTTAGTTTTTTCTTTGTTCAAATCAAATAGTTTTTTAATGACATCAAGCGACGAATGATTCTTTAATTCTTCCGGTAGTTCTTTAATTTTTTCGGTTTTAATTAAACTTATTATTTTTTCTACCACCATTTTTTCACGGTCAACATCATCTATGATTTCATCGATTTGACGAATAAATTCTGTCATGCTCATTTTATGAAAACTATCAATCAGTTTCATGATTGGCCTAGTTTTAGCTTCGCTAAGACCAAGGTATTGACCAAAAAAATATTCCATAAATTTTCGACTGTTGATTTTTACTTTATACATTTTTCGACTGGCACCAAAGGATTGAAAGATATCATCAGCAATCGAGATTATTTCATTATCCGCTTGTAACCCGTTTAAACCAAAAAGATCGACATTTAACTGCCAATGTTCTCTGAATCTGCCCTTTTGCTGCCTCTCATAACGCCATAGATTAGGAATGCTATAAAGACGAAGGGGATAACTAAGCTCCTGTCTTTTTTTAGCTACCATACGACTAACGGAAGGTGTCATTTCCGGCCTGATAGCTAGCTTTCTTCCTCCCCGATCAGTGAAATTATATGTTTGCTGATTAACTATTTCAGTGCCACTCTTGGCAGCATACAGTTCAAATTCCTCCAACATTGGTGCATCATATTCTTCATAGCCATAGCTTTCAACTACTAATCTTAGTTTGGAAAATAAGAATTTTAAAATTCGCTTATCGTCAGGATAAAAGTCTCTAGCACCTTTATAGGGATTTAAATTTAATTTACTCATAATTTAACTCAATTATAGCATCGCTGCGATGTAAACAGTTCGTGGGGGAAAATAAACCGATTCAGATGTTAATGATTAATTTTTTTAGTTCAAATTAATATATAGAGTTCACTAGTCGATCTTTGGAAATCTCACCAATTACATCAAATTCCCTATTTTTCTAATTGGTGCGCGAGAGAGGACTTGAACCTCCATACCTTGCGGTACATGCTCCTAAGGCAT
>JAKBGO010000020.1 GCA_021833065.1 bacterium | reverse complement strand
TGGGAGTTTTATCATAATCTCCATAATATTTAATCGGGATTTCCCTGATATTCTCATCATGAAGTGAGTCTTCGCTAAATTTTGGGTTATATGAACCAAAATCCATCTAAACTTAATAATAACAAATTAACTTAAATTAAACTGTGATAAATTTCATTAAATCTACTAGGGGGCCAGACGGTTGATGTCTCTTGGGAACAGAATAGCTTCCTTGACATTGCCAAGACCAATAACTTTTTGGGTCAACCTATCGATTCCCAGTCCAAACCCGCCATGTGGTGGTAGTCCGTACTTAAATGCTGATACATAAGCCGCAAAACCGGGATGTTCAGGATCGATTTTAATTTTTTTCATCTGTTCGACTAATTTGTCGTAGCGATGCTCTCTTTGAGGCACAGTCGATATTTCTACTCCTCTAAAAAGTAGGTCTGCCGACTTGGCCACCTCGCCCTCGCCTTTCATATGGTAAAACTTCATTTTTGAAGCCGGCAGGTCTGTGGCGAAAACCGCCTCGCAACCAAACTTGTCTTTACAATAATTACAAATCCACTTCTCTTCGTCCGGTGTCAGATCAACTTCTTTGGATACGTCTATACCAGTACCTTCTTGATAGAGTTTGTGTATTTCACTCATTGTAAATCGAGGGAAAGATTCTTTAAGGACCAGTTCGGGAGCATTTAGCTGTTTCAAAATACCTGATTGATCTTTATATAGTTTGCTAAGAACGAAGTAAATCATTGACTCTATCAGCTTCAGGACATCGTCATGGCCTTCGATGAAACCCATTTCAACGTCAAGCATGGTAACTTCGGAAACATGTCTTGTAGTAGCGCTCAGTTCAGCCCGAAAAGCCGGCCCAATTTCAAAAACTCTCTCAAATACGCCGACCATAATCTGCTTATACAACTGGGGGCTTTGAGCGAGAGTCGCTTCTTTACCAAAGTAGTCTAATTTAAAAACTTCAGCACCTCCCTCGGCGGCTCCACCAACGAGTTTAGGGGTATTGATTTCAACAAAATCATTATCTACCAAGAACTCTCTGATATAACCAAGCACATAGGCCCTGGTTCGAAATATGTTGCTCTCAAAAAGGTTTCTAAGTCCAATTGCCCGGTTGTCAAACAGTGTATCGAGATTATCCGGCTTATGGGAAAGGGGCTTGTCTATTTCAATTGGTAGCTCTTCACTGACAGGCACCATTACTTCCAGGGTTGCTTCGTGAATTTCAAAACCGCCGGGTGCTCTCGGTTCTTCCTTGACGACACCACTAACCTTTAAAACTGTTCCGATCTGACATCCGCGCAGTTTTTCAACTTCGTCCTTGTCGCTAATTACAACCTGAATTAATCCTTTTCGATCTCTAACATTAATAAAGGTAATGCCTCCCAGCATCCTCTTTTTATGCAAAAATCCTTCAATCAGAATTTTTTTGCCAATATGATCACCGACTTTTGAACTAAGAACTCTCATATTTTTTACTTAGCTTTATTTTATCACAGAGTAGATTTTAGGTCAGCGACTCATTGAATAAAAGCAGCCACTTTAAAATGGTGCCCAGATCAATTACCCCAACCAATATTCCCTGATTGTAGACCGGCAAAGAGTAGCTGTTGTCCTGAATCAATTTCTCGATTACCTGATAAAGATTATCGGTATAGTCAACTTTCTCAGTAATAAAATCGATGTAATCGGAGATTCTTCCTTCACTACCCAGTCCCAATCGGTTTTTGTTAACGAAGCCGACGACATTATCGTCTTTATCGAATACCGGCAAATAACTTCCTTTAATTTTATGAATTTCATCAATTACTACAGGTGTTACCAAATCATTTGTTTTAATAACCGGGAAATTCTTAATCCGAATCATCATTTGATCAACGTACATTCGACGTAAAGACAAAACATTGGATATTTGTTTTAAATCCTCTTCAATGATTCGATTATCCGCTTGCTCCAGTTGTCGTCTGATTAATTCATCTAGGTCATCAATGTCAAAAATTCCACTGTGTCGATTGTCTTTTTTGATCGAGGATAGTGTTTTGTGTGGCAAATAGGAATTAAACTTTCTAACGAATTTAACGTAGATTCTGATAACTCTTGACCCGAAAGACAATATAAATTTTGAAGGTTTTTTACCGATTAAAAATAGACTGAGGGAAAGAAAGCTGACCAAAGCGAGTACGCCGAACCATATTGGTAGTGATCTAGCTATTATCAGAAGGGCGATAGCTATTAAGATAATAAGCTTGATAATTATTAGCCCTTCGATTTCTTTTTTGTATTTGAGAGCCGAAAAAAGTCTGAGAGCTAATACGTCTCCTCTGTTGTATCTTTTTTCAATCTCTCTTTCAGGGATAAAGTTAAGTGTCTTATATCCGAACAAAAGGGCAAGACAAACAATTAAGATTATTACCAAAAATATAAAGCTTACCATTACTAAGCTATTTTATAATTTTGGGGCTATTTTTGCTAATGATTACTTAAGCGGGATTAAGATGAACTTTCTCCAACTTTCATCTGTCGTGTAAACAGGAACATACTGTCCGACTTCATTGTCGATATACTTTATTTTGATTGACATTTTTATCTCTTTTTTAATTTTTGCTTTTCATTAAGCTTTTTAGCTTATGATTACATTTTTATCTTAAAGAATATCTAAATCGTTGTCAAATTGTTTATTATTTTAAATAAAAACTTGCCAGTATCTGATAAAACAAAGTGAAATCTGGATTTATCGAATAGTTTGTGTAGACAAAAAAGAAGCTGTGAGTACCGCTTATAGTTCCGTTTAGCGTGACGGTGTTGATTCCGGCCGTTGAACCCGTTCCAACAACATCTCTCTCATAATTTGCTTCATCACATAGGAAGTTAATACCTTGCCACCGGGCCGGAGTGGCAACCATGCCACTGCTGCCGGCTTTAGTGAAATTAGAGCAGTTATCCGATGCTAGACCGATAGTGGATAGCTTCCCACCCTCTGGTTGCAGAGCCAACTCACGGTTTACCGCAAAGCCCTGAGGAATAGTATCTTCGTAGATATCTAACGTCTGACTATCTCCGGTGGTCGTTTTCCATTCATAAATTTTATATAGGCTATTTTGGATTTTCACCGGTTGCCATGACTTTGGTATTGAAACCGAAAAATCACCTTCATCATAATTAAGCGTTTGTGAGTTGGGAGACTCAACTACCGTCACTGTTCCCTTGGATTGATGAATTACGGTTTTGACATGGCTAACCTTGTAATAAAAATAGAAAATAACAGCGATAAGCGCTAAGATACCTAGGCTGATACTCCAGATTATTCTTTTTTTTCTTTTTCTATTTATTCTTTCACCAAGACGGTACATTATCTAAACCCACAAATATCTAAAATAAGTATAACCGTTTTTAATTTGTTACCCTACAAATATTATTTTAAGAATTGATTTGTTGCTTAATTTTCGATAGCTGGGATGAAAAACTAACGGCGGCCGATTCAAAACCAAGGATTTTAAGAGATTCTACTAGGATGAGGAGTTTCTCAATATCTGCTTCGGTCTTAATTGCAGACTCCTCGATCTGCTTAAAGTAAAAATCAACTTTTTCAACCAACCATTTTTCTTCTTCAGGTTTAGCTTGACTAGAAATAATTTCTTGTGGCGATTTTATTGAAGTCAGTTCCAGCGATCTGGCGGAATGGTCCCGTTTTATCAGATGTCCTCTTTTTATCAGACTCGAGACATGGAGAGCGACGGTCGCAACCGAAGTGTAATTAAGTCCGGTCATAATTTCACGATAACTGGGACTATAACCGTGCCTTTCAATATAGTCGGCAATAAAAACCAGTATTTCCTGTTGTTTTTTGGTCGGTCTTATCTTTTCTTCCATATTTATCTACTTCTATAAAAAATATTCTAACTACAATCAATAACTTTATTAATATTCTACACCTCAAAACCTGAACCGAAAGTTTGCTTAGATTTTATATCATTTTGCAATAGTCTAGCATTGACAATACGGTTATTTTTCAGTATAATATATAAACACAAACAAAATAAAAATATGAACGAAAAATCCAATATTCACTTATTTCATGAGTCTAGCACCAATCCGATGAGAAAGCCTGGAGATGTTGTTTGGGATGATTCAAGACGAAAATTCATGATTGATCCTGAGTCTCCGGCTTCTGAATACAATCGCGATTTTGATACCTATATACTGGAACTTGAGAGAAAGTTTATACCCCAGGATTGGGTTGGCAAAAAGGTCTTAGACATAGGTGCCGGTGCTTACGATAGGTTTGGCAGAGAGGGGCGAAAACGAGGCATCGATATTATCTCTATAAACCCGGCGCTTCAAGACGAAAGAAGTATATCTTACCTGCAAACTGCACTTGATTATGATTATCAAGAAAAAAAGGATACGGCGTCGTTTGATTTTAAGAATCAGCCCCTTTGGAAAAAAATATTTAGTCGGATGTCAGGAATTAAGCCAGAAGAATCGAAGGTAATCGAGGCCTTTGCTCAAAATATGCCATTTGAAAACAACAGTTTTGATGCCATTGTTTCAGTATACGGAGTTCCACAGTACTTACACCATTTAGATCCTTCCATCGAGGGAGACGATAACATTTTACGAGCCTATACGGAGGAAACTAGGAACGAAGATAAGCAGGAAATTACAACAGCGTTTAATGAGATTGTCAGGGTTTTAAAGCCAAATGGTAAAGCATTCCTGACCGACGACCACAGAGGTATTAACCAGATTAAAGATATAAATGTTTACTCTCCCAGTGATGGTAGTGAGGTAATTGAGGTTTTAGAGGACTTAAAATCTAGAGGACTTATAGACTATGAGGTTTTCGAAAGACAGCATATAGGTAGTGAAACAATAAAACGAGTCATAGTTTTAACAAAAACAAATTCTAATTAAATCGGTTTTAAGTCAAAAATATTTGCTTGGTTTTTAAACTTATTGTATATTATGCGCCATGCCGGAGTACTATCCTGAAATTAATCATAATCGATATTATTACGGTTTACCAATTTTGTCAGAAACGGAAGAGGCAATGTTGGAATACCAACTAACTCGAGTGCCTGACCTAATGGGTAACCTAGGGCTTTTTGCCAGGCAAACCGATAAAAACGGACAACTTGATACATTAATAAAAAGAGCTATCAACCGACAAGATTATTTATCACCTACTTGTAGTAATAACGACGAGAGAGACATTATCGGTGAGGGTATAGCCGACGGCTACCTGGCAGTGACGGGTCTTTTCGAACTAATCAACGTTAGGCGCACCAACCGGTCTCGCCATCATTTAGTAAAACCGCTTTTACCGCTAGAGAAACAATCGGCTGTCTGGGCAAACCGAGTTCAAAAAAACATCGTCGAATCGGTTGATCTTTTTGAAAACGACCAGAACATTGATGATATATTCGGGCGATACCTGGAAAGATCGCCCTATGTTTTAGATTTTCTATCAGCACTAGAGGAGTCGGCGTTTGCCTTTAAGCAGATAGACTCACAAGTGAACTTAGAAGATTCCTACGAATTAGGGTTTGCAACCGGTGCCGAAGCAATGATTATAATACACTACTTGGTGAACATGGAACGACAGGTTCAAGTTATAGCCAGATCCCTGCCCGAACTGCCACTATTTTAGATTAAACTACAAGACCAGCAAGACCCCACCAGACATATGCCAGGCTATCATCAGCCCAGGCATGAGAAAACATATTAACAACCGTAATACCTATGAAGCTGGCGAACATCATTATACCCAAATCGCTGTTTCTCTTATATAGCCTAATTGCTAGGATTATTTGAATAGCCAAAAAAACTGCTAGACCGGCTAGTCCAAGTTCTTGGCCGATTTGAATATAGAAATTCTCGGCGATTCTTGGATTGGACTTGGAATTATAGACTGAGGCCGGACCAGCCGTACCAGTGCCCTCGCCTATAGGATTTGTGATTATTTGGTGGATTCCCGATGAAACGGCGCTAAGATGTCCGGCATCGGAACTGGAAGCAGATTTCGAATTGCTTTGAGTATGAAATACCAGGTTCTGATAAACATGGTTATTTCTAAACACAACAACTGAAAGTCCGAATAAAATTAAGGCTGAAACGGCCAAATAGATCAATCTTTTTTTGACAACAGGACTTGGTATTTTTAAAAACACCACTAAACAGACCGAAACAAATGCTCCTATCCAGGCACTTCTGGAAAACGTAAATAATAAAACTACCAAAGAGAGCAACAAAAATATTGATGCTTTAAGTCTTATTTTGGATTTTCTAAATAATAGAAGGCTAAGAGCACTGATAGGGATTATTAAATAAGTCCCGAGAGGATTAGAACCCCTCATCAATGAAATAATCCTAACGTATTTAGAGTTATTGTTAATTGTTTCAAAAGGCATGATTGTCTTTAGTGAATAGCCAAAATGAGACAAAAAATCATGAGGCAGTACAAAAATTTGTAACAAACCAAAACCAACAATCACTAAGGCCGGGTACAAAATAAGCTTAAAGATCTTTTTTTCGTTAAATCTATACTTTAGGGATAGTAGATAGGCGATTACGAAAACTAGAAATATTCTTAAATCAACTATCAAACCGTATCCAAAAGCCTTGAGTGAAACATGTCCGGTTAAATAAGATATCAAGCCCCATAAAACAACCATCGCCGCAAAAACGACAGACAATTTGACCAATCGGTCTTTAAAAAAATCTTTAGCCAAACGACGATCGATTAATATCCACCAAATGGAAATAATCATTAAAAGGACAATCAAGGTTTCTTTATAAAGTCGGACAGTCGTGTAGTGACCGATGATTAAACTACCAAAAACCGTTATAAAAGCATAAAACGGCATTGTCGCAATTAAGAAAACAAGACCGTATTTTAATATACTAATCAGGCGAGCGGCTCTTATTTCTTTTGGCATGGCTTAATTATAGCTTAATGCCCTAAGACACTGCTCCAAAACAACAATTATTTAACTGAAGACGGTTTTAAACTAAAGAGGAGCTATTTATTTTTTAGCCGTGTAGAACATTCCAATAAAACTTGGATTATTTGCTAAATCCGTATACGGAGACAAGTTTTTTGGATTTACTGGGTTGGATGTGTCAAATGCCGATCCGTTTTTGGAAGGAAATATCACAGGATTGAACTTTTTTAAATTCTTGGGGTCGGCCGGATTTTCAACTATCTTAACGATACTTGGGTTGTTTTCAAACATGACAACGTCCGGTCCAGCGCCGCTACCTTTTCGCTCTATGTAACCAATCAAGTTAACTTTTTTATGGTTTTTACCAACCTGAACAGTCACAGTAAGAAAGTTCTCAACATAGAAATGCTCTTTACCGGGACCATGGTAATAAGCAATCTTGTTCTCAAATTGAACTGGTAATTGTTGGCCTATCTTTCGAGAAATGATGCTCTCTTGGTTGACTATAGCCTGATTAATTTCTTTATTACCAAGCATATCGGCTGGTGCCTCGGAATTGTGTCTTGGACTTGTCCCGCTTGCCATAGACGCACCGGCTTCAAGACCGGTGGACAATAAAGAACCGACGGCCAAAGCACCAACAATTGTTACTTTAGATATTTTTGATGTTTTTGGTGTTATTTCATGGTTTTTCATGATTACTATACTACCATCTTATGTACAAAAAGTCAAGTATAATATATAGTCATGCAGATTAAAGAAGATAAATGCCTAAATGGGAGTATAATGAGAAAAGTAAAAAATGAGAAACAACAACTTATTGATATTTAACATCTTCCTGGTGGTTGGAGACTTTTTAGCTCTGGTACTTGCCTTTTCAATAGCCTACATTCTAAGAGTCAGTATTTCTCATCAAGCCTTCCCGGTAGCTATTCATGCCAAAACTTATTTGACTATTTTTCTAACTTTAATGCCGTTTTGGATTTTAATATTCGCTTTACTCAACCTTTATTCCGGTGAAACTTTAAACAAACGTGGGTCTGAAATAATCAGGCTTTTGGTCGGTTCGTTTATCGGAATACTTTTTGTAGTCTTTTATTCCTACATTACCAATACCCCTATTTTTCCAGCTAAAATAGTTATAGTCTACGGGTTTTTACTGGGTTTTTTCCTGGTTTTGCTTTTTCGAATAATAGCTCGCTGGATTAGAAAAATACTGTTTAAGTACAATGTCGGTATCAATGAAGTGGTTCTAATCGGAAACAACAAAACCACCAAGTCTTTAATAGACTACTTAAACGACAGGTCATCTAGCGGCTATCATGTTCTGGCGACAATTAATGGTCTTAGGAGAATCGGCATCGATCACTTTTCCAGCTTTAAGGCTTTTAGCGAAAGCCAGCTAGCCGAAAAAGTTCTTACCATAATTCAAACCGAACTATATCCAGATAAAGATAAAAATGATGAGATACTAACCTTTGCTCAGGAAAATCATGTTGCCTATCGTTTTGTGCCAGGAAATGAAGAGATTTTTACCGGCAAAACAACTATTGACCTATTTCATTCAATCCCGATTATCGCAGTACACCAGACTTCTTTAATTGGTTGGGGCAGAATAGTAAAAAGATTATTCGATATTATATTTGGAATAATACTGCTGATATTAACCTCGCCGATTATGTTAATAGTAGTCGTCGTTTTAATGTTTGATCACGGTGATCCGATATTTAGCCAAAAACGACTTTCCAGATTCGGCTCTACTATTAAGCTGTATAAATTCAGAACCAATTATCACGCTTATCATCGGATGACTCCGGAAGAAGGTTTCAACAAAATGGGTAAGCCGGAGCTTTCTATTAGATATAGGGCCAACGGCGACTTTCTTGAAAACGATCCCAGAATATCTAAAATAGGTCGGTTTCTTAGAAAGACAAGCTTAGACGAGTTGCCACAACTAATAAATGTAATTAAAGGTGATATAAGCCTAGTTGGACCAAGACCACTAGAGCCTTTCGAGCTGGAAAGGTACGGCAAAAAAAACTTAATTCTATCCGTCAAAACTGGCATGACCGGTTTAGCAGTGATATCTGGAAGACGCGACATAACCTTCGAGGAAAGACGCCAGCTAGATTTGTACTACGTTCAAAACTGGTCATTTTTCATGGATTTATCGATTATAGCCAAAACCATTTTAGTAGTTCTTGGAAGAAAAGGAGCAAAATAATATGGCTAAACAGAAACTTAAAGTTGCTATAGTTTGCGATTGGTTGCTTGGTATAGGTGGAGCCGAGAGAGTCGTTTTAGAACTACACAACCTATATCCTGATGCTCCAATTTACACTTCACAATACGATAAAAACGCAATCGATTGGTTCGATGATGCCGACGTTCGGACTACCTGGCTTCAACACCTCCCAAAAGGTTTAAAAAAATTTTTACCGATCCTTAGAGCCTTTGCATTTGCCAGGCTTAATCTCAGTGAATATGATCTGGTTATATCTAGCTCAGGAGCGGAGGCTAAAGGAGTTCATACCAGAAAAGATGCCGTGCACATTAATTATTGCCATTCTCCTACCCACTATTACTGGATAAGAACAAGTGAATACTTAAAAAATCCCGGTTTCAGTTTCGGTTTTAATTGGCTTGCTAAGTTGGGCCTAAAGCTGTTCCTCGATCCACTGAAAAGATGGGATCGACACGCCGCAAAAAGACCCGACTACATCATTGCTAATTCGACTCATACTCAAAGCATGATCAAAAAATATTACCGTCGAGAGTCGACAGTTATATTCCCTCCCGTTGATTACGAAAGACTTAGGTTAAAATCAGGCTCACCCAACCGACATGGATTAATGGTGG
>JAKBGO010000004.1 GCA_021833065.1 bacterium | reverse complement strand
TGATTCAACACCTTCGGCCGGATCAACTTCTCCGACCTTTACTCCGACACCACCAACAATCGGTGCTGTTGGTACAACTTCACCAACTTCTGATTCAACACCTTCGGCCGGATCAACTTCTCCGACCTTTACTCCGACACCACCAACAATCGGTGCTGTTGGTACAACTTCACCAACTTCTGATTCAACACCTTCGGCCGGATCAACTTCTCCGACCACAACAGACGTTAATAATATCTTACCTAAAAACTTAAATCCATATAGCGGACGCCCACTAGTGTATGATCCAACTATAAATAGTGTTACTCCTAAAGAGGCTGGTTCTATTCACGGTCGTCCTCCTTTTCCTTCTGGCTCAAGCTACTCCGCTAATATAATGCATCATGTAGATGCGACAGCAGGTCCGGGTAATGGGGGTGTGGTTGTATCTAGCAATCCACAAGCAAGTAACACTAACCCCGATGGAACCGGTTGGGTTGCTGGTTCAAGCACTGGAACGGGCGCTCCGATTGCCGAAGCTTCCCCTACTTCAAAAACGCCAAATAGTAAGCCTTCTCCTACGCACTTCGGACTTTAATCAGTTTTTGGAAATAATCACTTGGTAAAAATTCTCGTCTAGATTCTTTGACGATAATACTTTGAGCCCTTGAGTCTCTGACATATTCTTGACATCTTCTATACTAAGTCTGATGTTTGTTGGCGGTCCGTTTTTCTGAGAATCCTTACGCCAATCAAAGTCATATACAATGCCATTATCTGTGAGTGCAGATTTGGATATGTCTAATACTTTTAGTGGATTGTTGAAATCATGCAAAACTATGCCGAAAAAAATAAAATCAATCGAGTTTGCTTCTAATTTTAAATTTTCAGCTGGACCGACAATAATTTCATAACTGGAAAAACCCTCATTGATGAATTTTTGTCTTAAACTCTCAAGCGCCTCATCATTGACGTCATTTGCGATAACCTTACCATTTTTACCGACTATTCTACTGGCTGGAATCGAGAAAAAACCATCATTGCAGCCGATATCGGCAAAAACCATACCTTCTTTCAGCCCGGCTTCTAATAATATCTTTTCAGGGTTTTGATTTCTCCTGCGCTCTTCTTCGTTATAAGAAAAGTGATGGTGGTGATGCCATTGGTTCATTAATGCTCCTATCTTCTCTATAATAACAGTAAATATCTTAAATTTTGCTGTAAAGATCATACTGTATTAATTGAAATTCTAGCTTTTAATTGTTATATATGTTGAGTGAACACGATATCAAAAGTTCAAAAAATTGGTAAGAATTTATTGGTTGCCATCGCTTACGGTGATTCTGCTGGGTTAGCTGTAGAAACTAAAACAGCTCAAGAAATAAAGAAGCAGTACGGAAGTGTCGATCATTTGCTCGACATAGACAACCCTTATTTTGATAAGTCCAAAGCCGGGACCTGGAGCGACGATACCCAGCTGTCTTTAGCGATTGCTAATTCTTTGATTTTATCGGGTGAATTTAATATAGATTCAATCGCTAATGAACATGTCAAAGCTTTAGAGTCTACTCCCTTGATTACTCATAATAATGAAGTTATTCCCCGTGGTTGGGGTAAATCAACATGGCAAAGCGTTAACAGGTTAAAAACAAAAAGTCATAGCCCATATAACAGTGGTGATAAGAGTAGAGCCGGCAACGGAGTTTTAATGAAATTAGCTCCGCTAGCTTTTTGGCAGTTTCTAACGTTTAGTTCAAATGACAGAAATACTATAGAGATACTAACTAGAATGACTCATGACAGTGATTTGGCAGTTGTCACTTCACTGGTACATCGCGATGTTTTAGTGGCTTTAATAGAGGATAGAATCAAATCAGGTGAAGTTATAGATTTTGCTTCTAGTAAGGCAAAATATTATGAAAAACAGTATCCGGAAGCGAAAAATATTACGTCACAAAGCCTGGCTAGCCTGTCAAAGTATAAAAATATCAATCAAACGGTTATTAATAAGTTGGCGCCAAAAGGTGGTTTTTTTGCGCCTGAGACCTTGGTTTTAGCTTACGGAGTTTTTAATAATAATGATAAATTTTCGGAAAATATTTTTGAGGCTGTCAATTTTGGAGGCGATACCGACAGTGTGGCCTCGATAGTTGGCGGGATGTCAGTAATGCTACATGGAGACATTGATATGCCAAGCGATATCGATCTCTTAGAGGATTTAGATCTTCTGATTCAGACGGGACAGAAATTGGTTGACAGAGCTTTGACCCGTTAAATTTAAAGAACTAACAGACGATTATCTGTTAGTTCTTATTTTGATTAGTTTTATTTTAGTCGTTTTGACTGAAAAGCAGTCCGGACAATTTCTTCAGAACAATTTGAAATTGTTTCTGCCCGAAACCGGCGACAAATGCGATTAGATCAAACGTAACTGTGTTTAGCGCAACTGATGACGAGTTAGTGGAAGCCTTAATTATTAGAACTAAAGCTAGATAGCTGACTACGCCAAAGACAGCTCCCATGACTCCACTGAAGGCGTGCCATGACGAGGAGCCTTCCTTATTGAATATACCGTGGAGGCTAATCATAACTCCACCTAATGCTCCAAACCAAACTACTGACAATGGCATTGTGCCAAGAGGCTCTCTAATATATGATGGCATACTACTGTAGTTAGCACCGTAAAGCAATGCTAGAATAACTAACACTACTAAATATCCAATTGGCCATAAAAATACCTTTGGATTTAATTTTGTTTCTTCCGTTGGGCTAGGCATAAGTTTTACTCCTTATTTCTCCCACCCACTTATACTTATAACTGAATTGTACTACCACGAAACAATCAAAATCAAGACAAAAAACAAAGGCTATTCGGCCGTTATTAATATGCCGTTTTTTGAGACTAGTGGTTCGCTGCAAAGGTTCCTATTCCAGCAACAAGGTCTTCTTTCACCCTTGTACATTTTGTCGATAGCGACCTTTATGCGTTTAGTTCTGGTTTCAGAATTTCCAGTCGAATTAATCCATCTAATCCACTCCCACCTGGCCATTGGAGTGAATGTTTTCCACAGGCTGAAAAGATCTTTTTCCGATTTTAAACTTTTTTCGATATCCAGTGGCAATGTCGGTTCGATCCAATCTTTAATCTGATTTAGTTTAATCTCTACTGGCTTGGAAAAATCTTCGATCTTAAAGCCTACTTTATTAAGATCAAACCAATGACCAAAATTACCGTCTGGCTCAAGAGGAGATTTAAAAGGCATGTTATTTATTAATCCTTCTACCATAACTTGCCCTCTTGATGAGAATTTGTTGCTGTATTCTCCAGGGATTCTGACAATGTTGAACCCGTTTAAGTGATAGGGCTTGGCTTTTATTTCAATCTCGTATTTCATCTAGAATGACATACAGTTATGAAGCAAGACGCCATTTGTTTGTCGGCTAGCTCTGTAAGCTTCAGACATAAAATGGTATGTCCGGCCGACCGCTACTTGGTTTAGAGTGATCTGGCAATTTAATTTAAACTTTGTATTAGTGTAAATACCTGCAACTTGAGTGTTACCGTATTTGTAGACGCTGGTTACCAAACCATCGAAAACTACTGTGTCATATCGGAACTTTGAGAAAAAGTCGTCATTGTCCATTGCGCTTGAAAGTTGACTGGGCGTTACTTGGACTATGGTCATTCTGCTAAGAGCAAAGTAATCTCCTAAATAAAATATGAAAAGTCCGATGACTGCCACTAAGATTATAAAAAAAGTATAAGACTGCCACATGTGATTAAAAATTTTTTTCATACTCTAATTATACTCCTCAAAATATTCAGAATATATGCCGTCTACTAAATTTTTTATCTAAACTTTTTGGTTCTTAAGCTAGATGTTTTTAATGATAGAATAGTCTAATGGATAATAAACAATTCGATGAATTAACACCAAAAATAGTTTTAGGAATAGCGGCTCATCCAGATGACTTGGATTTCAGTTCATCTGGCACGATGGCTAAGTTTGCTAGTCAAGGCGCTGAAATCCATTACTTAATAATGACCGACGGCAGTCAAGGATCTTCTGACTACAACGCTTCTCCTCTGGAACTGGCCAAGACTAGAGAGGCCGAGCAACGGTCTGCACTAAAAGCGCTTGGTTCTAAAGAAGAAAATGTAACATTTTTAGGTTATCCTGACGGCGCGCTTCAGATTACAATGGATGCCAAAAAAGACGTCGTAAAAGTCATTCGCACGGTTAGGCCGGATGTGGTAGTGACAATGGATCCTTCAGTTCTCTATTCTCCGCTCAGGGGTTTTATTAATCATCCCGATCACCGGGCCGCCGGCCAAATTGCTCTTGATGCCGTATTTCCTTTAGCCAGAGATCACATGGCATTTCCACAATTATTCAGCGAAGGCTATCTCCCCCATAAGGTAAAAACCGTACTTCTGACAAATTTTGAGCAGCATAATTACTTTGTTGATATATCAGATACAATCGATAAGAAAGTTGCCGCTTTAAGAGAACATGTCAGCCAGGTCCCTGATTTAGACGGCGTCGAAAAGATGATCAAGCAATGGTCGTCGGTTCTGGGTGAAAAAAGCGGTTACAAATACGCCGAAGCTTTTATGAGAATAGATGTAAATTAGTGTATTTTAGAAATTTTGATTCTGTCGAACAAAATAGTGTTGAAATTCGGTCTTTATTTTATTAAAAATTTTTTTTGAATAGTCAAAGTTAAATCTTTCTGGGTAATTTTCTAACAAATTGTAAGCGTCTTCGAAAGTCGTTTGATATGAATTATTCCAACCGGATTTTCGACATTTTTTCCATCTCGAAATGTTAAATAGATCCAGTATGTCTGCATCCTGAACTATTTTACCCTCGATAGCCTCAGGTTTGTCAGAAATATTATGAAATCTGATCGCCTGATAAAGTTTATCGGCCGTCAAATTATCTAGACCATGGTTTAATAAGTCGTTTTTAGCAAGCTGCGCCCCCTCTTTTTCGTGTTCAGCTTCAAAGCCTTGAGTCCTAGCACTGTCGTGCCAGAGAGCTGCAAGTTTGATAAAATCGATGTCTTGGTAGCCTATATTTCTAGCTATGGCAACGCTGATTCGTGCGACTCTTTTTGAGTGTTCCCAATCATGAGAAATGTCTGGAAAATCTACGTATAACCGCTTTAAGCGACTAATTGATTTATTGTATGCCAAGTTCATTCTTAAATTTTAACAAGTAGCTAAATTAAATACGAAAAATTAGCTTTAAAAGTTATAATAATGAATATGAAAGACGCTCCAGATTTTAATTTGCAAGACCAAAACGGAGAATATCATAGCTTGAAGGATTACCGAGGAAAGTGGTTAGTCCTATATTTTTATCCCAAAGACGATACTCCGGGATGCACTAAGGAAGCCTGTAATTTCCGAGACGCCCGAGCCGATATTGAACAATTGGCTGCGGTTGTAGGTATCAGTAAAGATTCCGTATCTTCTCATAAAAAGTTTTCCGATAAGTACCATCTGAACTTTACTTTATTAAGCGATCCTTCTCACGAAGTGATAGAAGCTTATGACTCCTGGAAACCGAAGAAGTTTATGGGTAAGGAGTATTTAGGCACCAATCGAAATACTTTTATAATTAACCCTGACGGTAAAATTGTTAAGGAATTTATTGGGGTTGATTCGAAGGATCATGCCGAAGAAATAATAAGCGATTTGAAGTCTCTTCAGTCTTAATTTCCCTGTTTTTGGAGTCTTATTTGTCAGGTTATGGTTTTTCTGCTATAATGTCTAAATTGTATTTGAGAATCCGGGTTAGTTAACATTTTGCTCGATTTTTCAATCGCAAAATTTAATTAACTAACAGCAAGGATTCTATTTTTATGCCTTATAAAACTAAAAACTTTTCAAATAACAGAAATTTTAATAAACGCTCTTTTCGGCCAAAATCCAATAATCGACGCGGTCCTAAAAAAGACTACATTCACCCCAGCAAGTTTATAAAACAAGCTAAACCGATTGCTCATGAATCGTATGAGGCTCAGTATAGCTTCGATGATTTTGAGGTTAATGATTTAATCAAGCAGAACTTAAAAAACAAGGGTTATCAGACACCATCACCGATTCAGGACAAGACTATCCCATTAGTATTATCCGGTCGAGACGTTATCGGCATTGCCAACACCGGCACCGGTAAAACGGCTGCTTTTGCGATACCTCTTCTTAACGCCGCCATGATGAGCGATACTTTCGCTTTGGTTGTCGCACCAACCCGGGAATTAGCTCAGCAAATCGACTCAGAGTTTAGGACGATTGCTAGGGGCAGTAATTTGAGTGCCGCTATACTTATCGGTGGTTCTAGTATGGGTGTACAGCTCAGGGATTTAAGGAATAATCCGCAGATTGTAATAGGTACTCCCGGTCGTATTAAGGATCATCTGGAACGAGGCAGTCTCGATTTGTCTAAATTTAATTTCGTGGTACTGGACGAAGTTGATCGAATGCTTGATATGGGTTTTATTAATGACATGCAGTTAATTTTAAGCAAACTGAAAGACGACAGAAGATCATTGTTCTTCTCTGCTACAATGGATGAAAGGGTTAAGAAATTAATTGAAAGTTTTTCGGTTGAGCCGGTAACCGTCTCCATTAAAACCGGCGACACCAGCGACAACGTTCATCAGGATGTTGTTTATGTTAATCATACGTCTGAAAAAATTGATAAACTTCATACCCTTCTAGTTGATGGGAATATCAGCAAAGTCATAATCTTCGACGACACTCAAAGAAGCGTTGAGAAGCTGTCTAACGAACTTATATCAAGAGGCTTTAAAACCGATTCTATTCATGGTGGTAAAAGTCAGGCCCAAAGACAAAGGTCTCTTCATAAATTCAAGCAAAATGAGCTGAATGTATTAGTCGCCACTGATGTCGCTGCACGAGGTATCGATATATCCGACGTTACTCACGTAATCAATTATTCTACCCCTAACTCTTACGATGATTACGTTCATAGAATCGGGCGAGCCGGCCGGGCTGGTAAAATCGGCTATGCTCTGACTTTTGTAACTAGATAGTTTAGTTTATAGTCTCGAATTAATTATTTTTTCGTATTCTTTGAATGGCATTAGGCCCATGGCTTGGCGTCTGGAGTCTAAATTAGCTATGTCTTCAATTTTATTTGGTTTCCAGACATCTCCGTCTTTATAGAATTGGGTGCCATAGATTTGTGGTTTTTTGTCAGCTACTAAAACCCGGTCTTCTAAATAAGCGATATTGGAAATATCTATATCACCGTCAGGCAGTGATTTCATAAGTTTCAGACACTTTTTCTGGAAATCAGGGCTCTTATCGGCATGCTGAACCAATAACCATCCGCAGTAAGATGCTCTCTCGCCTACTTTAGAGATTGACGGCCAACCTATATTTTCTATGACCGTTTTCATGAACTCTGTGTTTTCGATATCTATTCTGGTATCAAACTGAGCTTCATTATCGACAGATTTCTTTCTCATAGTTTGATCAATCTCAAACCTTCTGATTAATTCGTCGGCGATATCGATATGCATTATCTGTAACCCTCGGCCTGTTTATCGAACATTTCTTTGTATAGGCCGTTAGATATTTTCATAAGATCTAAGTGGGATCCTCTCTCGACGATACTGCCTTCATTTAAGACATAGATTGTTTTGGCCTGTCTGACGGTACTGAAACGATGAGATATGATAATCGTACTCTTATTTTTACCTTCTTTTTCTAAGGTTTTAAATATTTCATATTCGCTCTTGGCGTCTACTGATGCGGTTGGTTCGTCGAGTATCAGGATGTTGGAATTTCTAAAGAGCGCCCTAGCTAAGGCAATTCTTTGCCATTGTCCGCCGGAAGGTTCAATGCCGTCTTTAAAACCAACCTCTAGTATTTGACGGTATTTATTTGGGTAGTTGTTTATGAACCGGTCTGCATTGGCAGTTTTGGCAGCCTGAATTACTTTATTGTCATCATCAAAGTGCTCTACTCTGCCCAAGGCTATATTGTCGCGAACTGAAAACGGATAGTCGTTAAATGATTGGAATAAGACTCCAATTTGATTGTAATAGCTTTTCAAATCAACTTGTCGTAAGTCTATTCCGTTAACTAGAATTCTTCCCTCGCTTGGATCATAAAACCGAAGTAGTAATTTTATAAGGGTGGTTTTGCCTGATCCGTTTTCGCCGACGAGCGCCAAACTGTCGCCATGATTTATCGTTAGATTAATATTACTTAGTGCATTTTGATTGCTGCCCGGGTATTTAAAGCTGACGTTTTCAAAGGTAATTGTTGGTATTGTGTGATTTTTAATTTCTACAGTATTCTTGGCAACCGGCAGCTTGGGCTTAACATCCATCAGCCAATAAAAATCTCTCATGTACTCGTTATTATCGTAGATAAAATTCAGTGAAGACGTTATCAGACTGAGAGAGCCGCCAAACTGTAAAATCATTCCGCTGTAAAAGCTGTAATTAGCCAAGCTAAGAGTCTGGTTTAATACTTTCTGGATTAACCAAAATGTAATTCCGGCGGCAACAATTGCCTCGCTTGCAAGAGATAGGATTGTGCGTCTTTCGGTTTCGCGCAGATATTTCAGCTGCCTTCCATAAAATTCACCGTGGAGACCTTTTAAGAGTTTTAGCAGATGATTGCGGGTCTGAAAAATTTTAGTTTCCTGAAGTTTGTATTTGTCCAATAAAAAATTAGTCGTCCGATAAGCTAAGAGTGGTTTGTCGCCCCTTTCATCCCAGAGATTCCACTTCAATTTACTAAATCGTTTTTCAGTATAATATCCTGGTAACAGTGAAATTATCATAATAATGATAAGCCAAGGGGCGAACGTTGCTATTACTATTAGCGTAGACAGCAGTCGGGCTACCGAATGTACTAATTCTAAAATGTAGTTAGCAAAATTTTGTGGTGTGTATTGATAACTTTGGGCTACTTTTTGAATGGTTTTTTCGAAATCATGGTCATGATGCTGTTCCATGTCGAACGATGAGACCGCTTTATTAAAATCGACTGTAATTTCTACGTACCATTTTATCCAGTTTTTTCTTTGTAAAAATGTTATCCAACGCCAAGAAAATCTTTCCACGGTCCCGGCTATAGTTAAGGCGGCTAGAAGAATATAGACATGTGTCGAAGAAATGTGTTGATGTTGATAGATTTTAGTCAGCTGACCGATTATTCGGCTGCCGTAATATATCGTCAGAATACTTGACGAAACTTGAAGTAAAATCAGAAGAAGATTGAACAGCAGTGAATCTCTATCTATTTGCCAGTATAGGCGCATAGTTCGTAGAACGTTTTTTGGTAATGAATACCTAGATTTTTTTTCTTCTTTTTCCATAATTATACTTCGAGATAATGATACCACTTACTCATCTATCATTTACAAGTTGAATTTTGATTACTGCCACAATCAATGTCTTAAGACAGTAATATAAAACAGGTGCTAACACCTCGTGTATAATAGGCTAATGGAGAAAATTCATTTTGTGACTGGAAATGCCGAGAAAATTGAGATCGCAAAAGTTGTCTGCGAGCAGGATGGGATTGTTGTCGAACCTGTTACTTTAGCGGTTGATGAGATACAAGGCGAAGATCCTGAGATAATCGTTAGCGATAAAGCCAAAAGAGCCTATATTCAACTTGAAATGCCGCTTGTAGTTAGTGACGATACGTGGAATATTCCGGCATTAAACGGTTTTCCCGGTCCGTATATGAAATCTATTAATCATTGGTTTACGCCGGAAGATTTTTTGAGATTGATGGATGGGATTGTTGATAGAACTGTTATTCTTCATCAATATTTAGCTTTCACGGACGTCGATGTTGTTAAAGTATTTAGAAATGATATTCCGGGAAAAATTATCGAAGAAACGAGAGGATATAACAAAAAATCACCTAATATGTCCGTTACTGCGCTTGATGCAGATAATGGCAAAACTATCGCCGAGGTATTTGAACTAGGCCAAGAAGCTGTCATTGAGCGTTATAGAAGACGACGAGATGTCTGGCACGATTTTGTAGAGTGGTACAGTCATAGCCACAATAGTTGAACTTGTTAAATTGCGAAAGAACAAAAAGGTCTTGTTTTAAAGTGTGGTTAAGTATTCACCAAGTTTTGCGGGGCTGTCTACTTCAACTATAGATTGTTTTGAAATGTAGGATTTTATTGTATCCCTTATTTCTTGAGGTCCAACCAGTACGGTATATTTAGAATCTATGTCTAGCATTTCAACGTCGTTTATGGCATTGCCGGCAACCAAAATATCGTCAGATTTGATTCTGAGGTGATGAGTCATCCAGTTTATAGCCAGGGCTTTGTTGGTGTTGTTTTTTATAAACTCCATGTTTCCGTCTTGAAAAAGTACATTGGTATCCGTTCTGGTGAATGAGAGCTTAAGATTTTCTACCTTAACGTAGTCTTTAAGTTTTAGGGTGACATTGGAAAGTTTTTGTTGGAGTAAAATGTCTTCCAGCTCACCGATTGAGCAACTAAAGACGTCGGCATAGTGTCCTCTTTTTTCTGTTTCAAACTGAATATCTTTCGGGTCGGAACACCATACTTGGACCTTAGTTTTGGCAATCTCAACTGGATTAAACCAAAGGAGCTTAAACAAGTCTATATTGGCGCGAGTAAAATCGATTATATGATCAATCTCTCGATCGTTAAAAAATTCTCCAAATTTTACATTTCCGTGATTATCTACTATCTTAGTACCGTGTTCGAGTATTATTAAGGCGTTTTGGGAAATTACGTTGTCGAAGTTATCTCCCAGGGCTTCCCTTAGTCTGACGTAGCCTCTTCCGGTCGAGACGGTCGTTAGGCAGCCTTTATTTTGCAAATTCTTCAATCCGTTCAATACTGCTTCGGGTACTTTGCCATTTTGAGCAATTGTGCCATCTACATCAAAAATAGCTAGTCTTGGTATCTCAGACATCAGTATTAATGATACTACACTCACTAGGATGTTTACACTAGATGTCGATGACTAATTTAATTTGGCCACTCTGCTATTATTCGAATTTGTATTTATTTCTCTTTTATTTTAATAACATCGATTCAAGTAAAACTTTAAATTGAGTAAATGATTCATACTTCACCGATTTCATGCCTGCTTTTTCTGCTCCTTGGCAGTAAACGGTTTTATCGTCAATCATAATGCAACTTTCTGGATTTACATTTAGTTTCTTGGCTGTTAGATGGTAGATATCAGTATTTGGCTTAGTTAAGCCTACGGCATATGATAGAACAATAGTGTCAAATAAAGACCTTCTGTCTTGGCCTATCATCTCATCTAACCAGTCGTCTCCAGCGTTTGACAGCATGCCTATCTTATAATTTGGTTTTAGCTCATCCCTTATATAGTCAAATAGTTGTTCGTCGGGTATATTATCATCGAGTTCTGCTCTGGTAATTTCTACTGGTACATTTCCAATCAGCGAGACGTTGTCCAAAAACATTTCATAGTTAATTCTTCCTTTATTTAGTACCTCAACCTGTTTTTCAATTAGTGCTATTTTATCGGGGTTATTGTCTAGATGATTGGCATAGTAAAGCGGTAGTCCGTTTGTGACCAGAACATCGAAACAATCAAAAATAATAGCTTCTACCATGCTACTTTTATACCAGTCTAACTTTAGTTGTGTCAAAAATTTATCCTATATAAGTTAGTGTAACCAAACAGGTATGTATAGCATCTAGTTATTTTTTCTTTTCGCAGCTTGACGTCTTGCCGCCCTATTTGGTTGTGGCATCACTCTGGGTTTAAAATGTTCAGGTTCGACCCCGTAGTAAGTTTTAGAAAAATTGACTAACTGATGGCCGTATTCGCTGACTCTTAATTCCTTAGCCTTTTCGATATACGTTTTGTAGGCTTTTTTTACGGATGAGAGAATCAGTTTTTCAATTTCTGTAATAGTCTTTTCACTAATTTCACTTTCAGCAAGTTTTTTGTATAGAGATAATTTTTTAGCAAGACGACGAGGTTCCGTGTCCATGAAATTCTCTTCTGAAAAGACATTTATATTGGGATGATAGTCTTTCGATCTTTTCGCTGCTCTAGTGCTAGATTATAATTGCATGAGAGGAGTAGCCAGACACTTTGGTTGTGGTCAACGTGCAATCATCAATAGGTCTAATAAGATAACTGAAAACTCCTATCACCAGGTATCTGTCATACCAACAGAATTATCTCTGCCACATAAATCTTTGGGCTGGCTTACACAAGAAGAGAAACTAGATTAAGTGGTTACAAGGTCTTGACTAGAATACGTCCTGATCGTTGACCAAATGATTTATATTAGTCAGCTGTGAGTATCGCCTTTATTCGGCGGATGCCAGCGCTAGAAGATTCCTCTTTGATGATTTTGAAATGTTTATTGTCTTCAGCTAGCTGTAGAGTATGGTCTACATGCGGTCCGCCGCAAATTTCGAAGCTAAATGGTTTATCGGCACCGTCGGCAATCATTTTATATACTTTTACGGTATCACCGTATCTGTCGCCAAACTGTCCAAGCGCACCTAATTGACCTGTGGCTTCTTCCGTTGGATATTCGGCAAAACTTACTTTGAGATCTTTTTGAATTTGTTCGTTTACTATGTCCTCTACTTGCTTAAGTTCTTCCGGGGTAACCTTTTCCGGGTGGCTAAAATCAAAACGCAATCGTTCTTCAGTGATATTACTACCATGTTGTACCACATGGTTTCCCAGTACATCACGGAGTGCTTGATACATTAAGTGGGTAGCCGTGTGGTATTTCTTATGTTGGATGGTTTGTCCACCGAGTCCGCCTTTAAATGTACCTTTGGTAGCGGTTTGACTTCTAGCTCTTTGCTCTGCCATTTTAGCGTCAAATTCTTCTTGCCATGTCTTGGAGAGTTCGACACCTTGTTTAAACGCTTCTTCTGCAGATAGCTCAAGAGGAAAACCGTACGTGTCATAAAGAGTGAATAGATCACTTCCGGACATTCCCGTTACAATACCTTCGCTTTCAGGAGTTTTTGTTCTTTTGGCAGAGTTGGCAAATTTATCAAACTCCCTTAATCCTTTACGTAGTGTCTGCCTGAAGACTTTTTCTTCTTTTATGAGCACCTCAATAACACGCTCTCGTTGTTCTTTTACTTCCGGAAAATCGTTTTCATACAAATCAGCAATAACCGGCACAATTTCTTGTAGGAAGTTTTGTTCTACTCCAAGATCAAAGGCAAATCGGATTGCTCGACGTAGTAATCGGCGCATTACGTAACCTTGCTCTTTGTTGCTTGGCGTTACTCCGTCAACCGCTAAAAAGGTTGCCGCGCGCAAATGGTCGGTAATTACCCTCATGCTAGTAGTGTGAGTTTCGTATGTCTTATCGGAAATTTTTTCAAGTTTTTGGACGATTGGCCACATGACGCTGATTTTGTATACGTCAGGACTATTAAGAGCGGCCGCAGCAATTCTCTCTAAACCGCCACCATAATCGACGTTTTGTTTGGGTAATTTCTCAAAACCATTATCAGTTTTAATGTATTCCATGAAAACTGAGTTACCAAGCTCAATATAACGGCCACAGTCACAGTTTACATGACAGTGTTCGCCGTATGAGATGTCATGTGCAACGTCAGGAAACAGATAAAACATTTCCGTATCCGGGCCACCCGGTTCGCCAACCGGCATTTTACTAGCATCTCCGGCCCGACACCACCAATTTTTCTTGCCGTAGAAGAAAATTCGTCCACCTTGATCGCCGACTTTTGCTCCATTTTCTTCGCTGATAATGTCTACTTGCTTGGGATCAATGTTAACTGATTTAAAAATCGAGGACCATATTTCTGCACTTTCGGTATCTTTTGGTATACCGGCAGTTTCATCTCCGCTAAAACAGCTTACAAAAATCCGCTTGGGATCAAGCCCGATTTCTTTAGTTATAAATTCCCAGAACCAATTTATCTGGTCTTGTTTGGAATAGTCACCCAAACTCCAGTTACCGAGCATTTCAAAGAATGTCGTATGACGGTTGTCGCCGATCTCATCAATATCCTGCGCACGTAAGCAAGTTTGGCTGTCTGTCAGTCTAGTCCCTGCCGGGTGGGATTCACCAAGTAAGTATCGGATAAGCGGCTGCATACCTGATCCAGTAAATAAAGTAGTTGGGTCTTCTTCTGGGATGAGTTTTGCTCGCGGGATTACAGCGTGGCCACGATTTTTAAAAAACGCGAGATATCTCGCGCGAATATCCTGTGCATTCATATTAGTCTAGTATAACATCCTTGTAGATGCCGGGCTGCTGCTGATTTTTGTTCTTCTATAGATTTGGTCTCCTTTTGCGGAAATTGCTATTTTTTATTTGACTGATAGGTCCAGATACTGTGATCAAGTATGGCTGGAGTAATCTGTAGTATTTTTGCTGTTTTTCTTATAAGATCTATAGATTGTTCGTCGTTGTTAGCTACAGCTGAATAACCCGCCGATTCAAGGAATCTTTTTAAATGCACGTCTATTTTTACTGCATCGTCGTCGCCAGTCAGTATTTGAAAATAGTTCGCCGTCTTGTCCTTTATTCCGTCTAATTTTTTAAACCTTTTTTTATTTTCCGATTCTTTCAGCCAAATTCTTAATTCGTCAGTAGTCTGAATGTTGTTTTCTTGCAAATAACCTAAAAGACCCACAATCCAGTTAGGTCTTTTACCTTTAAAGTTTATAAGAGCATTTATTCCAACCTCGTCACATATTTCAATAAAATCGTTAGTTGTTTTTTTATCACCGTATTTTTGAAGAATTAAGTCAACTCTTGGTTTTACGGTTGTGTAGTAATTAAGACCTGCCTGTAATATTCCGTCAACGACAACGGCACCCATATGATCGTACCTATCGATTTCCTGACTATATTTAAATCCATGAAGAGATTCTATATAAGCTGCTAGTTTTTCTTCTTCCATTAATCACATATTAAATATTCATTTCGTATTGGTCAATAATAAAAAACAACTTTGGTGAATCGCAAAGTTTTATTGCGCCCTATTCTAAAATAAAGTAATTTATAAATATGTCATTGCGCACACTAGTAGACAATTTGTGGACAGTAAATATTGTTTTTGATAAATATAAAACTAATGATATTTAATTGTTTTTCATTAACTACTAAAGGCATTTTCTAGACAATTCTGCATAACGGGATTGGTTTTCAAGCTTGAAATCTCATCAGCGGTAATCCATTTGAATGCATCGTGCTCGGTTAAGGCTATTTCGCCAGGTTCGGTAGTTACTCTAAAGTTGATTTGGCGTACTTTGTGTTTTTTAGGTGTAGAGTAATCAAAACTTTCAAATGTTCCTAGAATCTTTTCAGTAACCAGATTAGTCTCTTCTTTTAATTCTCGTACAGCGCCCTGCTCTATAGTTTCTCCTGCATCGACACCACCGCCTGGTAGTTCCCATTCACCCGCTAGAAAGTCATCATGTGCTACACGACGTACGACGAGTAGTTTTCCATCTTTAAAGACAGCAATTCCAGTAGCAAAGTGTGTTACTCCATCCTCAATTGCTTTTTGTCTTATAGAGTCTTCGTCGATCATATATTAATAATACGAAATTAGAAGTAAAACAAAAAGAATTCAGAAGGATGCTTTTAATTCTAATCTTATTGGCTCGATAAATAGTTCATTTTCATAATCTTCAGATGAGATATATTCTTAGATTTAAAAAGATGATAAATCTAGTAGATAAAGATATTGCCATAAGTAGTATATAGTATATTGAATGCCCACTAAGTCATTATTAAAACACAAAGATATTAAACGATTTTTGAAATATTTGGTTGGCGGAAGCATATACTTCTGGGTTGGATACGGACTATTTGCTGTTGGTTATAGCTTGTTTCACTGGGGATGGTTTCCGTCAAAGATTTTCGGTGATGTTATTGGGTGGAGTTCGAATTATGTTATACAAAGACTATGGGCATTTTCAGATCATATCCATTTAAGCGAGATGAGACACGCTGGAAGATATGTATTTATTGAAAGTATCGGTTTTATTATTGATTATCTGATGATTTATGGACTTAAAAAAATCGGTATATCACCCTACATTGGTCTCTTTATATCCGGAATATTTTTTACTTTTTGGAGTTGGCTCTGGTACAAATATTGGGTCTTTCCAGAAAAAAAAGATACTTAATTAAAATCTATACCATCAATGATAGATAAATATTAGATTGATCATGCAAATATTTCACGGATAGTTGCATCGGCAAGTATTTTCATAGTGTCAAAAATATTTACTTCACTGCTACTTGGAAGTAACAGTTGTAAATCCGTACATGCCAAAGCGACACAGTTAACTTTTAAATCAACCATATCCTTAACAACAGACTCAATTATGTTTCTATCGCTGTTTAGATGCTGTCCTTCAATCAATCGCTGGATAATTTTATTAATTTTTGCACGTTGCAGTCCGTTTGGGGCGATGAACTTTATATTGTTTTTTGCTAAGGCATTTTCATAGACTTTGTTTTCAACAGTCGCCGAAGTTGAAATAAGACCAATCTCTTGAAATTTATTTTTTTTCAGATAGGCTATTGTTTCGTCTACAATACTAAGGACGGGAATCTTGACCGAATTTCTTATCTCTTCAATAAAAACATGCAAAGAATTACAAGGCATGACAAGAAAATCTACCCCAGATTTTTCTAATCTTTTAGCTTCGCTAATCAAAAAAGGTATGTAACGTTCTTTACCTTTATTCGTGGCAATAAGTTCGCGTTCAATTTCGGTAATTAAAGGAACGCTAGATATTACAATCAAAGGTCTCTCACTATCATCTATTTTTTGGCATCCAAAAATCACTTCCAAGTAAAACTCGGCTGTTGTTTCCGGACCTAAACCTCCAATTACTCCAACTGACCTCATGATTCTATAGTATCAAAGAATATTTTTTTTGAAGTACAGATAATGATTGGTTATTATTATTTTTATTGTTTTTGTGCTAAATAGTCGTGCACCATATGCATGTATCTATCGATAGCCGTGTTGGTTATGGCAGCGAAATCGCTAAGACTTAACCAACTGTACCTACTATGTTCCCAGCTTATAGTAATGACGGGTGTTTCTTTATGCATTGCTTCGTATAAGTAATAAATATTTCCCTTATCGTATTCGTTACTTTCATGAAGTTTTTTTATGGATTTGCTGTTAAGTGTAATCCCGATTTCTTCTTTTACTTCGCGTATTAGCGCCTTGATTGGATCTTCGCCCTCTTCTATTGTTCCTCCGGGTAAATCGGGGTCTTGACCAAAAGCAGGATGGTCGTTTCTGTAGAGCAATAAATAGAGACCATTTTGATCTCTTAGAATTAGTTTTGCGACTTCTTTCATCTGTGTAATTATAACAAGAATTTAGTATATGTTTCTGTATTTGGTTTCTCTGAGTTTGGGAGTTGAGGAAGCCATACTTCGTATCCTCTGCTTACTAGTATGTCCTTTAGCCAAGTAAACCAATTAGAGTCTGGTAAACCGCCAGTACCGTGCAGAATAAGAAATCTAGTGACATATTTATATTAACAAAATAATAAAGTGCCTATTTCAAAGTGCTTATGCTTGGCTCCTACTAGTGGACGAATCTGTAACTTCTGAAACGTATTTCCTGATCAATCATGCAATCGATAGTGATAATAGTAGCGCATTATTATCAAATTGAATGTCAATCCTATTACACAACCTGTGATAAGAGGTATCGAAGAAATAAGTATTCCATATGATAGTGTTGTGAGCATTGCGGATAATGAAAAATAAATTGAACGTTCGGAAATACCACTCACTCGTTTTGTGCGAAGAACGTGTACGAACCAAGGTGTGGAAGCAATTGCGTTGTAGACAACACCGACCCAGCCTGACATAGATGGATATGCAACTAGAAGATAACTTGTTAGTGGCCCTATGACTGCGATGGCAATAATTCCCTTCGTAAATTGTTTTTTATTCCCAAGAAGATAAAACAAAGTAGTCAATGTGATAAGCATCATGGTTAGGTTGGTGATGAATGGTACGTACAAATGTCGAGAAAAGAAATATGTTGCCCATGCTATGTTTCCTGCTGCATTCAGTACCTGGTTCGGGGCGTACAAACCCTTAAGTTTGCGGGTCTTTATGAGTTTCTGTAGCTGAGAATAATTGGATACCAGCCAGAATCCCTCAGCAGAAATAATTAGTACGTTTTCAATTATTGTTTTTGTTATCACTCACTTAGCTTAACATTGGAATGAACGAAACGTAATAAAGATATCACTATTAACAGAAGTCATTTAAGCATAAGAATTTTGGCTCGACGAGAAGTTCCTTAATATAATCCTAAATGAAAATATGTTAATTGATATAAAGTAGATAACTAATTTATTTTATATAGACAATAAGTTGTTTAATAATTATATTCCGAAAAAATTTTGGTAGTCTCTTTTTTTCTTTTTACTAACTTTGTTATTTCAAAATTCAAATCTATAGATTTATCTAGATAAACCCATGCCACGTATTTTCCTGAATGGGGTTTAACCTGAATATTTTTTATCGGTATGAATTCAAGTAATTTTTGATTATCAAAATTCGTTTCATTTTCAAAATCTAGATCTGGTGAGGATAAAATTTCTACTGATCGTCTACGAATTTCACCTAAATCCCAGTAAGGCATTAGTTTTTTGTTGTTTTTACGCAACCAATTTGTTGCACACCAAGATTGGATAGACTCAAAAAATGCTTTTTTCATAGCAGATTTTGGACTACTTGAGTAGCAACTCCCCAGCACAGCATAAGGAAATAGTTTTGTATTTTGTAGTAAAGATACGGCCACATAACCAGTGCCACAAACAGGTTCTACAAAACCAATATTAAGTTGAAAATCTTCACTAGGAAAATAAGTTCTCAAAAGTCTTTTGGTAATTTTCGTATTAACTTTCCAACGAGTCGATTTACCCATAGACCACCAACACGATAGAGACATTCTTTCGATAGCCTCATATCTAGCATTTTTTATTGCCATACTCTTTTTCGGACCAGCTGCTCGAGAAATGTAGCCCGGCTTTGTATCTACAGAAGCTTCAATTTCTAATTTTTCCATTGACGCCCTTAACTCGACTAGTTTATCTCCAGATAAACCAGTTGCTGCGGGCATAAATGAATTTTCATCCGTATTCAATCGAAGCGTAACTACACCAATAGCAGGAGTATCAACTTTCATGTACTTCATCTTAAGTATTAAGTATGCTTAGGATACTTTAGTTTTAAATAGATAAAGATGATTTTGCTAAATTTTGACTGACATTAGTTTCAATATCTTGAGTTATGCTATATAAATTAATTTTAGTTGTCTCCTCGGCAAAATGAATCTGCCAATCAGACGCATCATTAATCTTTGAGGCAACTTCTGTAAACGCTTTTGTTATGTAGGATCTACTCCATATATATGACTGAACTGATTCGGAATCGGATTCAATAATTGATTTTATTGCTGAGATAGACTTTGGCAATGATTGCAAAACCAAACCTAAATTTTCCAGCTGATTGTCAAAATCAATTTGTTCAAATGAAATCAGATTCCATATCGACGAGACGCTCCCAAGAAACGATTGGGCTAATATGAAGTTCTTCTCGCATTTTAGCATTGATTGAAGAGCATTATCGATGTTTTTATCATTACTTAAGACGGCAATTTCTATTTGAACATTAGAATTATAAAAATCTGCAATGCCTTGAAATAGTGCTTTACTGTAATTTGCTAAATTATTTGTGTATGAATCGTAGAATTCTTTAGAATCTTTAATTTTTATATTACTCGGTGGCTGTGGAATATTACAATTTATTCCTCCCATAGTACCCCTCCTATATATCACACATTTAAATTATTTAACGTACCACATCAGTACTTGATTCGATTATATACCTAAAGTCAATAGGATAACTTAATTTATGTGTATTTTGTGATTAATATTGAGGTTTTTTAAAAAATCTCTATCATGAGAAACCACTATAATGCTCCCTCTATAACCTCTAAGTGCAGTTTCAAGTCCTTCAATCGTAGGTATATCTAAATTATTTGTTGGTTCATCCATGACCAAAAGGTTTGCCTTGTTTGCTGCCATGGATGCAAGAATTATTTTTGCTCTTTCACCGCCACTTAATTGATATGCTGGTACGGTATCTATAACTTCTCTATTTAGATTAAATCGAATAAGTAGTCGAATCGCTTCATGGAGGTCAATACTTGGCGAAAGGTTCCTAAGGTTTTCGATTGCGTTACTGTTTGGCAATGGAACTGATTGACGCTGATCCATGTATATTAGCTCTGTTTCCGTTCCCAATTTTATAAAACCGCTATAAATAGGTTGTTCTCCAACGATTGCTTTTAGTAGAGTAGTTTTACCTACTCCATTGTTTCCAGTTATGGATACTCTATCACCGCTTACTATATTTAAAGAAAGAGGACCAAATACTCTATCGCTGTTTTCATATTTCACAGTCAAACTGTCAACCGTTAGGAGTCTAACTTTTTTTCGATCAACTTCATTCAGCGAAAAAAGCAAAGCTATTTCATCTTCAGGTCTCTCAGGGGGTTCTAACCTTTCTAACCTAGATATAATTCCTTGGGCTTGACGGGCGTGTCTTGATGCAGCTTTTTCGCCCCTAAAATTAGAACTTAATTTATCATTATCCGATCGGGAACGCTGCCCTGAGGCTGAATCAGAGCGACCGCTAGCTTTTATAGCAGCTTTTCGAAGTCTTTTTCTTTCGGTTTCATATTGGTCGTATCTTTTAGCCGAAGCTTCCCGTTCTTTTTCTCGACTAATAACGTATTCATCATAACCAAGACCATATTGATTAATTCCTTTTTCTCCTCCTAAGAGTTCTATGATACGAGACGAAGCATTTCTTAAAAAACGTCGATCATGAGAAATCATTGTAAACGCTGAACGTGAGTTTTTGATAAATTTCTCAAGTATAACTATTCCCTGATCATCTAAGTTATTTGTCGGTTCATCAAGCAGTACAACATCATAATTAGCTGCAAACAATGCTGCTAGTGCAATACGAGTTTTTTGACCACCTGAAAATAAATCTAAGTCGTGATGTACGTCAATATTTTTAATTCCAGCCAAGGCAAGGGCTCGTTCAAGTGTATTGTCGAAATTTGCTACATTGTATTTATTGTATTTTTCTAAAGCGTATTCATATTCTTCTAAGTTCTTGCTACTTGAATCCGTTTCAATTTTTGCGCAACTTTCTTCATAATCAGTCCTTACCTGGGTAACTCCGGTAACCTCTTCCACGAATTCGTATACGGTTCTTCCTAGCCATTGAGTTAAATCCTGAGGAAGAATCCCGACTTCATAATCTCCTCTGATAACGCTACCTTCCGTAGGTTGAATATGACCAGCAATTATCTCAAGCAATGTAGTTTTACCGGCACCATTGGGGCCGACTAAACCAATCTTATCACCTTTGTTTATTGCAAATGTGACGTCTTGAAATATGCGATGTCCTTCGATTTCATATCCTACATTCTCTACTTGTAGCATAATCAACATTATAGACCGTTTGATGGTGGAATCAACAAGTTTTAATACATTATTAAAAATATGTCAAAAACATTATAAATTATATTGCCTGACTAGACGAAAAGTTTATTAATATAATCGTAAACGAAGAACTATTTGTAGATATTATTGAGCTAAGAAGTTGAATAGATAAAGAAGGAACCTCAAGTAGTATATAGTATATTAAATGCCTTTTAAGTCATTATTAAAACACAAAGATACTAAACGATTTTTGAAGTATTTGGTAGGAGGTAGTATATATTTCTGGGTTGGATATGGACTATTTGCTGTTGGTTATAGTTTATTTCACTGGGGATGGTTTCTTTCCAAGATTTTCGGCGATGTAATTGGTTGGAGTACGAATTATGTCATACAAAGGCTATGGGCATTTTCAGATCAGATCCATTTAAGCGAGATGCGACACGCTGGAAGGTATGTATTTATTGAAAGTATCGGTTTTATACTCGACTACCTTATGATTTATGGACTTAAAGAAATTGGTATATCTCCTTATATCGGTCTCTTCATATCCGGTATATTTTTTACCTTTTGGAGTTGGCTCTGGTACAAATACTGGGTCTTTCCAGAAAAAAAGATACTTAATTAAATCTATATCATCGATGATAGATAAGTATAAGCAAATAAAATGTCTTAGCAAACAGATCTGAAACTAGTAAGCATCCTACAGTTTAGCTTTATCATTATATGTATATTTATATTCGCTTATAACTACCACTGTTATGTTGTTTAAATTTAGACCCGGTTTTTCTTCTTTTTTCCTAGCTAATTTATTTGTTCTTAATTCTGTTCACCGCCAACTCTAAAGCTTCCCTCGAATCGTTAAAAGTTAGTTTTGACCTAGCATCTTCAATAGTAAGCCATAAATTTTCAAATCTCTCAGTAGAAAGTCTGTTGGGTATTGGCAACTTGTCGTCTAATATTTCCATTAGATAGTAGTCGACAGTTTTTCTGTAATCTTCACCGTTTTCCTCAAACTCATAAGTCCATGAACCTAAAGGTGCTATAATTCTGGTTTTGTATCCGGTTTCTTCGAGAACTTCCCTAACGGCTGCAAGCTCACTTGTCTCACCGTCTTCAACCCCTCCTTTAGGAAAGGCGATATAGTTTTTTGTAGTCCAGGAGATAGTTAGTACTTTCCCCTTTTTTTATTACTATCCCGCCGGCTGAATGTTTATTCACCATTTTGTACATTACGTTGTTCGCTTTTAATAGGTTATTAGATACTTAGAATGCCCTTTACGAGTCTTTCAAATAAATCTATGTCATCATAATTATGAGTCTCGCCCGGTGTTTCAATTAAATTTATACTGGGACTATCAATATCACTTATGTAACTCTTAACATCTTTATAAGTACCAGCCGGGTCTGAATCGTTTTGGATTATATATATTGGACAGCTAATTGCATTTAACCACTTCTTGAGATCAATGTTCTCATTTTTTACTAACTCAAGAGGTATTCCTGCAAACAGACACCATGAGACTACCATTTTATTTTCATATATGGCTTTTAAAGCAAGTATCACACCAACTGACTTGGCAAAGACAACATAAGGTTTAAGATTAGATGCATTTTGACTAAGTTTTTCTAATTCAAAACTAAGGTCTATTTCAGGCTCACCCTTATCCCAATGAGAATAGTTTTGCCTGTATGTTGTTTTGAAATATTTTTGTAATCTCGCATCAACATTTTCGATCCATGTTTTATTTCTTTTACTATTGCCAGGCAAAAGTATTAGGTTCATATGTTCCCACTATAGCATTAGATGAAGCTATTTGAAATCCTTCTTATCGGGTAAGAGCTTGAGCATAATATGGGGACTAGAAATATCTGTTTTATTTAGGGCATCGGGTGAAGAATTGAGGCCAAGCCTTTAGATAATGGTTTAAAACCTAATCTTTGCATTTCTTCTCTTGTTGATTCAAGTCGCTCGTTAGTCAAATCGAGGTAAGATCCTCTTGTATAAATATCTAAAGCTCCGGGACTATTACCCTTACAATAACTAATCCCAGACTCACCAGATCTCTCCGGGGGACTGGATTAGAACCAAACTTAATTAGCGCTTAAATTTTAAGCCTGTTTTAGGTTAGATTATATCCGTTATTTGTGATGTTTTTGAGTATATTTACTGAGACAAATGTGATATAATAAAACAATTATGAGAAGCAAAGTCATTAACGTCGATGAAAACAGTAAAGAGTTTCAACTTGAGTTGGATCGACGTATTAAATTAGCTAAAAAACCTAAAAATCGTATACCACTTATCCAAGCCAAGGAAGATATTCTAAAGAAATATCAGGAGCTTGCTGGTGCAAAAGTATAGCGTCAATCTTACAGAAGACGCCGAGAATGATATTGCTGAACTAATGGCATTTTATGAAGAATTAGTTGATGCAGAATCTGCCACAAAGTTTTTTGATGAAGCTATGGAAACTGTAGCTAACTTAGAAAACCTCCCCCGTGCTAATGCATTGTTTAAAGAAGATCCAGATGTCCGAAAAGTGCAGATGAATAATCACAAAGTCGCAATTATTTATCTTGTGGATGATGATCGTTATGAGGTTATTGCTGTTCGTGCCTACCATCAGATGCAAGATCCTGCTCAGTATCAGGAATCGGTACGGGAACGCATACGCAAATTGCGCGGTTAGCATGGCGAAAGTATTGGCAATTGGCGATGTTCATACCAAAATCTGGCTTATCGATAAAATTACAAATGTTATCAAAGACTACGATAAGGTAATTTTTTGTGGCGATTATGCGGATGACTTTAGTGCCAGTCCGCAAAATACCATAAGTACTTGGAAGGCGCTAAAAAATTTGCAGGCTAAAAATCAGGGCAAGGTTGAGCTCGTTATGGGAAACCATGATTATATTTATGTTCACGATACACCATCATTTCAGACTGGTTATAATCCAACAACTCACATCTTAATCGATATACCTGAAAATAAAGATCTCAAAGAGTGGTTGATTAGCCTACCTGTTATTATCAAAATCGATGACGTATCTTATTCTCATGCTGGGATAACTAATGAGTGGTCTGGTTCAGAAGATGTTATTGGGTTATGGAATAACTCAAGTCCTATCTGGGCGCGACCAAATAGTAATACGACATACAAAAATATACCTCAGGTATTTGGACACACTCCTTCCAAAACCTGTCATGAAGTTAAACATAATGTGTGGTGTATAGATACATTCTCTACGTTTCCCGACGGTAGTAGTTTTGGTGACGGCTCAGTATTAGAGATTACTAATGGCAATAAATTCTCAAAGACGTATTTAAAATAGAAACTTTTTAAGCTAAAACTATCGCTATAAATGAATAATAGCTCGCGAAACCCGTTTGCTTTTTCACCAGTTCAATCATCAAGGCTAATCGGTCATTCCTAGAACCAAACAATAGAGACAAACAAGTACATACAGGTTTATTTCTCGGTTCATCGATAACATGGCATAATTCAAAGTAATGGAACTGGATTCGAACCGTCTAACAGATAAGAGGTACTTTGATTATAATAAAAAAACCGGGTCTAGGAACCCGGCCACCCTTTTTCACTGCTTGGTCTGGCTCGAGAGGCAGTTCCTTAATATAATCTTAAACGAAGATATATTAATAGATATAAAAGAAATAAGAAAACTAATAGATGAAGATAAAATTTTTAGAAATCTAGTTTAATATATTCTGGTGTGTTGTAGTTAATTGATTACTCAGAATAGAAATTTTATTTTATCGATAAAACTAATTCTCTATAATCAAGTGTTTTTTTGCTACTTTCAGAGTATATTTTATTATTATATATATTTTTAATTTTTAAACCTGAAATCAATATTTCGTTTACCAGCTCTTCTTCACTTTTGTAGACTCTGCTTTTAGTTGGAGTAGCATATTCTAAAACAATTTTTTCGAATTCGCTACGATTTATGTTCAGAGAATCAGGAAATACGCTAGAATCAAAAAGCTGCATTGTATTCTCTATAAATTTATTTGTTGTATGTGAATTTCGAGTAGATAATCCACTGGATATTTGAGCCGTTGTAATCACAACTCCTGTATCACTCAGCATTTCTCTCCATGATTTTAAGATTTTTAATCTTTCAATTTTGCTCCTGAATTGCGTTAAAAACGCATCTGTGATTATCATATCGTATTTTTGATTATTGAGAGTCTTATGCGGAATATCTAAGGTCTCAAAGCTAACTGTGATGTTATTTAAATATTTGGATGCCTTTAAACTAAATATTAGAGGAGTCATACAGGCATCTATTATTTTAATTTTAATGTTTTTATTATTAAATTTATTGATAGCCCTCAGTAATGGGGAGTTTTTAATAATCCACGAATAATCTGCTGCACCGCTTATAAGTATATTTGGGTTTTTCTTTGAAGAGAAAGATTGAGTGATCACTTTTTCGTAAAAATCAAAATGAGAATACGGTGATGAAACAGCGTTTATTATTCTAAGGATTGGTCTAACAAAGTGGTAGGTTTTGCAATCAATAATAGAATTCAAGCAAGACGCCGCACCATTGTTAAAAACATCAAGTGCTAATTTTTCATCAACTGTAAACATATTTTTTCTCCAATCCAGTTAATAGACTTTGTGCTGTTTGCCTAATAATTTTTTCAGTTTTTTGTGGATCGTTTTTTTCTTTTAAGAAAGTTATTACTCTTAAAAGATAGTATGGAGTAATTGAATCAGAAAGTTCTTCAGAAGTATAGTGATCGATACTTTCCTCATGTTTTAATATAATATTTACCCAGGTATTAATATCTATACTATAATCTAAAGTTGATGAATTTATTATTTGAATACCGTTTCGTATATTGTGGTTTAATAGCTTAATAGCAGTTCTCTCTCTATCCTCAATGTCTTGATTTATCAAGGGCTTAGACTTTAATAAATTAATGTTATTAACAGTTGTCACGAAAAACTGGTCTGAAATTTTTATATCAACAGATTTTCTAAAATCATAATAACTAGTTGCTACCTCTTTGAATATATTAATCATTTTATTAAAACTTGGTTTATGTATTTTCTTACCAAGTTCCACTTCCATGACGTTCATTTTCTTAAATATCGCTTGTAATGTTAAAAATATATCAACTCCATATCCATAGGCAGAATCCGGCCAATTAAGGTTTTCTAAAAGCTTTATAAATTTAATTGATAGGCCAAAATCTCCAGCAATACCCTGGTAGGGAGCATTTCCTAGAGTGAGTGAAAATAACAAGGGGTAAACAAAGTGGTTTGTGGTATTACCTTCAATTGTGTATCTTGAATAGTTCGGGATGACAAAATCAGCCTTATTGTTGCTTGCATCAATATGTTTTTTTAACCATTCAGTTTCGAATGATTTTACGTCACCATCAACAAGTAAACAATACGAAATATCTTTCCGAGCGGCTATATAATCCAGTATATTTTTAATGTTATATCCTTTACCAATTCTTTGAGAGTTAAGGGATATTTTTTGAAATTTGGTCTTCGTTTTTTTAAACATTGCTGATGTGTTGTCTTCACTGCAGCTATCAGAATTGATTATTATGATATTTATCGAAAGCTCAATTGCGCTTTTTTCAATCTTTTTTACTAGTTTCGCAATATTGTCTGCCTCATTAAGTGTGGGTATGCCAATAGCAATCATCAAAATTCATCTCCAGACTCAGCTATATATTTTGCGGCCTCTTCACTTGAAGGAGAGAATATTTCTGTTACTCCCTGGCCCATAACTGTTTTTACTATCCTATCCCGTGTCTTTAGGGCCATAACTGTATTGATTAAAGGTAATGATCCTAAATAATTTCCACTGTCATCTTGAAATGGAGTGGATTGTCCAGTTATGTGTCTACCAAAATATTCGTGCAATATAAGGTTTCTTTGAATCCCTTTCCACGGTGAAATATGTATTTTTTTTTGAGTGCCATCTATCCGAATATGAAACATTTTTTTTAACGGTAGATCTTTTTCTGAGACTTCAATTCCTAATGAATCCGGATAAATTCTAAATTTTGTATTCCAATTGGCTTTGGTAGGGTCATCAATTTTTAAGTAGTTTAAGAGATTATTCACATATGGGTCTGAATTGAATGAAGTTTTCCTAACGTCGAACCATTGATTACCGATGCTCGTAATAAGGGTGCCGTTTTTCTCTCCAACAATTACTTGATCATTACCTATTAGATCGTAACCGAATTGGTGACATAATCTTAATGCAATAGTCGTTTTTCCAGATCCCTTATCTCCAAACATTAGATATGATTTCTCTTGCTCAGGATGTTTCACGGCGGCAGAGTGAACAAGTAGTCTTCCCGAGTTCTCTGCTCTAAAACATTCTGCCATGTATTGAGCGATGTAAGAGATAGCTCTTCCAGTTCCGAATAAATCTACGGGCCCAATAATTTTTAATTTCTTTTCGTTATTATCGTATTCGATGCCAATATCATCAGAAACTAGATACTCGATTATTCCATCGGGTAAAACTGAGCTATCGAAATTTATTTTTGCTCCAGTAATCTCATTTGCAAAATCTAGAAGATTACCTCCTTGGAACTCATGTTCACTGTCGACTTTAATCGATACTTCGTTAAAAATGATATTGTATTTAAAATTCCTATTTTGAATGGATTCAAAATTTTCGTAAGACATAATTATTTCCAGGCATTCGTCCTTGGTAGAAAATATTCCTCTTCAATAATCAAACTAGTCGTTAATCTTCCTAGCTCTAAACAGTTTAAGACAACATTTTCGATTACAGATTTGTCGATTTGATTTTCGGTAGAAACAATGATTTTAGAAGGCTCAAATAGATCATCTCCAAGGTTGGCCTGCATAACGACTTGGCATCTGGTACCTAATCTATTATATATTTGCTTAGATATTAAATCCGCTTGGTATCCTAGTATTTTTCCTACAAAATATGTTGGATTCTTTCCGTGGGGAGCTTCCATGGTATTCGGTCTAAAACTTGATATTATGCCGTGAGTTTTATTACCTCTTCCTACTGCCCCTTCCTCGCCGAAGTCAATGCATGAGCCACTGGTTACCAAGTACGGTCGGGGGTTATTGTTTTTAGTTTGAGGATTTACGTTAACCCTTACATCAATTCGATCATCAACTAACATTTCCGCATAATCTTGTAACAAGTTTTGGATATAGTTTTCCCTTTCAAAATAAATCTTTTCGTTCTGAGTATTTGTGGTTATTTGAGGTATTGAAATAGTTACATTTATTAAATTATTATTTCTAACTGCCATAACTTTTATGTCTTGACCAATGTAATCGAATCTCGGTACTGGTAATCCAACATCATTATTTTCATAAAAGTACCCCTCTAGGTCTAAAACTAACTTTTCAGTATTTGTCATTGGCCAATAACTAATCATAGTTGCTGTATCATTTGCTTTCGGAGAACTATCGGTATATTCAGGCAGATCGCTGATAGTTCTAGGATTAAACCAATAGGGTCTTGTGCTGTTTGTTGTTGTTAATGTAGTTGCTTCATACATGGAACTGTTATTCGTGTCGAGATGAGGCATAACACGGGATAAATAGTCCTGAGCGCTTGTTCGTTGGATATCCTCTAATGGAATTTCATGAAATCCGAACGATCTACTGGCCCGACCCATGAATAACAGTTTTATGGGTTTGGTAAATTCTTCGCCTCCAAATTTTTGCAGACAAAGGCCTCCTAGTAGCATAGCCTTATCTAGATTATGATGTAGGATTATACCAAAATTTTCTAGACAATAATTGGCGTAAGCGATTTCAGTTGACTCTGCAATCCCATCGGCAAGAGTGTCGGGATGGCCAATTCCCTTACGTTCGACAACTTCTGTAGGTAATTTATCGGGGAAAATAATATCTGAACTGGTCTCGAAACTACGCATTTTGCACGCCCTCGTTTTCATTCAACACAGATAATGTGCTGTTTCCGGCTATATTTTTAAAATTAATTTTTAGTATGTGGCTTCTGTTTTTAAAATCTATAAGAAGTCTGGCTAAAAATTCTGCATTATCGTATCCGGTTAATTTCTTATTTTGCTCACCAACTATTAATTTTTTCATATGAGCAACCAAATGGTTGTCTTGGATAGTAACTACTTTGTTAACTTTATTTTGTTTATCATTGGTTGATAATCTTGAATGATATCTTGGTAATCCTTTTATTGGGTCGAATTCAAGTAAAAAGTCTTTATTTATTGTTTCGATGATTACTTTTCTTACATCATTGTTTGCAAATGCAATAGTATCATCTGAAATTTTAAAATCACCTAAAAATGAAGAAATTTCAATTGTAGTTTCTTCATTTTTGAACTTAATTACTGTTCCCTGGTTCTGTTCTTTTTCAGAATCTTTAAAAATTCTTGATTGTATGTCACCTATTTTTTTTAAATCTATATTTAATATTTGAAGAACTGCTAAAATATGCGGGACTTCAATACCTATTGACATCAATTCTTCGTCTGAGAATCTTCCATTCTCGATGTCATGTAATCTATTTTTTGAAAGCTCAATTATTATTTTTTTTATTTTAGAATCAATTGAATTAACTAGTAATTTTAATCCCTCTGATTCGTAGTATGAGTCATTCAAATAGATACGATCCATCAAGTTTTTTTGTTTATTAGTTTTTAATAGTTTTTTGTACAGGTTGTTTTCTGTGTCAGATGAGAATAGGGGCTTTTCGATTAGAATAAGTTTTGGTAAATTAGTTAATGGATAATCAATTAACCATTTTAAGCTATTGAAATGTTGGCCAGATGAACTTGAAATATCTACAATGGTGTCTTTATCAATTACTCCATCGAATAGTTTGAAGCCATCTTTCAGCGCTCTAATCTCTGCGTTATTATTAATATCAAATATGTAGACCTTAAATCCGAGCTTTTTCCATAAAAAAGCTTTTATTCTTCCAATTTTCCCGTAGCCGATAATTAGAACCCGCACTGGTCTTTACTCCTACTATAGTTTATTGTATAATAATTAATTACAAGAGTCAAATAATGTATTACTCAGCTTTAATTGGAAAATCAACTGACTATAGTGTTTCGCATATTTTATTTGAGGAGTTGATTAAGCTTGTAGATGAGAAAATAGAATACAAACATTTAAAAATTAATGTAAATTCTGATGAATTACCTGAGGTTCTTAATGCTTTTAACGTACTAAACTTCTCTGGAATTAATATTACGCATCCATACAAAGTTGAAGTAATGCAGTTTGTTGAAAAAATAAGCAACACTGCAAAAAAAGTTGGTGCAGTAAATACGATTAAATTCGGGGACAGCATGGTCGGCTATAATACCGATTGGAAAGGAATTATTAATCCAATAAAATCTTTATTTCCACATTATAAAATAGATACAGTAACTATTTTTGGCTCAGGTGGAGCTGCTAGGTCAGCGGTATTTGCCTCCAAGGAATTAGGAGCTAAAAAAATCTATGTACTGTCTCGAAAAAATGGTGATCTAAAGGATCTTAAAGGTATTTCAGTTAAAGCTTACGAAGACGTCAGATTGCTAGTAAGTTCATCTAATTTGATTATTAATGCTACTTCTACAGGAATGATAAACAATGATGAAAGTCCTTTTGAAATTTCTGAATTGGATGGCTTAGATTTAACTAATAAAATATATTTCGATGTGGTATTTAAGCCTTTAGATACAGTATTACTGAAATACTTTGCAAAAAATGGAGCACAAACCGTTGATGGACTTTGGATGATGATTTATCAGGCTATTGCTGCATTAAATATATGGCTCGATCACATAAAAATTGATGCAAGTCAGGATGAGCTTAAAATTATATACACGAAACTAGCTAGGAAATTAAACAATGAATCATAAACTTGGAATAAATTTTGATGAAATTTCTCCAAATGTAGATATTTCTATAAAATTCATGAAAGAACACAATTTATATTTCGGCGAATTAAGAACACTTAATAACAAAAATTTTGTGTTTTGGAGTCCGGAGGAAATTAAAAAATTCAAATATAAGATTGAAAATAGCGGTATCGGAATCGTATCAATTGCCTCACCGCTTTTTAAATGGTATAGAAATTTCGATGATCCAGAAATTGCTCATGATAGTTTTGGTTTTAATCCAAGATTAGATCTAAATCAAAAAAAAGATTACATCAAACGAACCATAGATATTGCAAATGAATTAAATGTTTCAAAAATTAGAATATTTTCTGGTTTAGGAAAAACTAAAAATGCAGCTGAGATATTTGTTAGTGATCCCCTTCTTAATTTTGCCTTAGATTATGCAAATCAGGCTAAAATTGACTTATTACTAGAAAATGAACCTGTGTGTATAGTTAATAACCCGACTGAGATAGTTAAAGTGTTTGAACTAAACAATCATAACCGCTTAAAATTTTGGTTTGACGTCGCTAATTTAATTGAGTTAAACAGTGATTTTACTACAAATTTTATCAAAAGAATCTCACCAAGATTAATGTACATCCATTTAAAAGACTATACATTGGATGATGGTATAAAGAAATACGTACCTGTAGGAGAAGGAATAATTGATTATAGCAAAATAATACACAAAATTTTAAAATATAGTAAAAATGAACTTATTTTTACAGTGGAAACTCACGCAGAAATTAATAAATATGAGATGTCCTCTCGTAGTATTATGGCTACTAAGTTATTATTAAATAGTGAAGGAATTAAAGTATGAATCATAAAATTACGATTGAAAGCCTTGAAAATATACCTCATATTGAAAATGGGCATAATCTAGAGTCAATTATTTCTGAGGCAATTACCGGTTCAGGTCTTTTACTCCAAGAAAACGATATTCTTTGCGTAGCATCTAAAGTTGTATCAATAACAGAGAATAGGAAGCTGAAACTTTCAACTATAAAAGTTTCTGAAACGGCTACAAAAATACATGAAAAATTAGCGAGGAAAGATCCACGAACGATTCAGGTAATAATAGATCAAACAGGAAAAAATGACGACAGCCGTCTTGAAATTAACGGTAGTTATATTGGTGGATGGTTACCAAATGGGCTAAAGTTAACGAGTTCCGGGGTAGATAAAATTGATGAGGATACAGTAATTCTATTACCCGAAAATCCAGACGAAAGTGCTAAAAGAATAGGTCAACACATTCTCGCAGTTACCGGCACTAATGTTGGGGTAATAATCACAGATAGTGATGGACGTGTGGACAAAAAAGGAGCTACTCAGCTTGCAATTGGTGTCTACGGTGTTCCCCCCTTAAGAGTTTCTGAATCTGTTTCAGATGACGGAAAATTTAGTAAGTCCGAAGAAACTCTATGTGATATGCTCGCAGCATCTGCAGCCCTGATTATGGGTCAAAGGGGTACCAATAAACCGGTAGTGCTCATTAGAGGCGTCGAATACAAATTCAATCCTTCAGTTAAAATCACTGATGCTTTAAATGAACTTAAATAAAACTTTCTGTAGATTTTTAAAACCAAATAAAAATTTTTATTTGTAGTTTTCTTTCTTGCCGTATATTTTAGACAATATATCTAAATCTTTTTTTGAGTTGTATAAAAAGTCTAAATTCAAATTTTTTATTGATTCTAATAATAGTAAATGATTGCTATCCATTGTTTCTTTCAGATAACTGATTAATGCTTCCGAATCTTTGATCAAACAATTACCACCCGCACCCCTTCCTTTGTCTGAAAAAATTTTTGTGTGACTTTTTCCAATTCTTGGATCACTGGTAATTCCATCTAAAATATCGTTCCAATTCCCATCATGTAGTTTACTGAAATCATAAAATATGTTCATGTATACCGATTTCATAACAAAATAAAAATTGCTGATGTATTTAATTAGTTCTGCTGAGGTTGAATCCGTTATTATTTCGGTTTTAGATTTTGGCAATATACTAATAATCTTTTTTGCTAATTCATAATACTCATCAGAGTTAATAGGTATTCCAATGATATTCCTTTTTGGGTGTAATGTATCATATTTAGCTTTTTTTTGGCGCAAGAATTCTGGTGAGTAAAATATTTTAATTTTCGGAAATTTAACCTGTAATTTAGTAACAGAATTTGGTATTAAAGTAGATTTTATAACAGCAGTAGTACCTTCTTTTAGTAAAATCAATGCTTCTTCTACAATACTTAAATCGCAGACATTGTTTATAGTAGGAGTAGGAACAGCTATGAAAACGATACTGCAATTGCTGATTTGTTTAAGATTATCTACATACTCTTTTTCGAGCGAATATCTTACAATATCGTAGTTATTGTGTTCAAAAAAATCCGCAAGATTTTTCCCGACATAACCTTGTCCTATAATCCCAATATTCATTACAGACAATCATATCAAATTATCTATATTTAATCTTGAATTTATTTATATGATTCTCGAAATATAAAATACAAATTTCTTCTTCTTTTATGGCTCCGCCTACCGGTCTTGAACATTCCAACAGATGAAAATGAGACAAATGAGACACCTCTCACGGTGTAATTATTAAATCAGCGAAATAAGGAGTCTAATATGTCTATGTTAAGTGATGAAAGCTACAAAAAATATAAAGAAATATCAGAAAAACAAGGAATAAAATATAAGTCAAATTCAGAGCTAAGAGACACCGCCGACAATCTAGTAGGTTTCTTTGAAATTCTGATGGAAATGGACCAAGAAGAACAATCATATAAAAGAAGACTCAAATCAGAACCTAAAGGCTTTTCAATGCGAGGCAATGGTAGGAACTGTTCCCTCTGCAACAAATCAATATCAGAAGAAGGCTTTTATGATAAATGGGGTTTTAAATGTATGAATTGTCAGGATGCTATCAATAAAAAGAAAATACCAGGATCATTATGTGGAGACTATGAACATAAAAAGTATATGACTGATTCAGTCTTATCCTATAAAACAGGTATACATATACAAACTATCAGAAAACTAATAAGACAAGGTAAAATCAAAGCAAGAAAGATCCCAAACGGCCCCTACATCATCACGCACAAAGATAACTCAAATATCCAAACAATCATACACCAAGAAAAACGAAAAGAACACTTAAATAAACCCAAAACTTAATAAACAAGAAGACTAGGATATTTGTCCTTTGAAGCGTATTGATAACAATTTGAATATTACATTTTTGGAATAAACTGATTAGTATTAAATTGTTGAATTACTATACTTTTTTTACATCTAATCCCGAGTAATTTCAAACAGTGTCTTGTTTTAGCGTTTTTCGGCATTAATATCCATTATGTGATTTAATTGATGATTTACGAAAATGAGAACGTGTCGCGAAACAACTATTTTATAACTGAGTTGCGTAGAGTTTAAGCACTAGCTAAATACTATAAATATGATGTAGTATACTCTATGTATGTTGTATCAATATTTGACTCTTGGTGACATGTTGACTTTTTTTGGTCTAATCCTTGCAGTTATAGGCTTAATAAAGCCATGGTATATGCTAGTATGGAGTTTAACTAATAAATTTATAAAATATACAGCCGTATCTTTTCTGGCTATCGGGTATTTTTTACCGTTAGCTTCAGTACTAATACACGACACTAAACACGCGGTATTTGATGGATTAACCCTAGATCATCTCTTACAAGTCATAGGTTTTATAGCTATTACATTGGGCTTGTTAATTGGTGCGTATTTATACACCCATTTTAACTACAGTCATCTGATTAAAAACAAAACAATTTATAAATTTAATTTTAATAAATATCCAAAAAACAAATGGACGGTATTGAATTTACAGATTGAACGTACGAGACTTGCAACTACGCGATCTGCGGAAAAATTTTGGCATGTAACATCTGAGTTTTTGGCTAGGGGCTACATACAAGAAGTAGTTGAGGTAACGCGCGTTAATCTAAAACCCTTGGTATACTCAGCTTTAAAGTACTATCCTGCCCTACCAAACAATTTGACTGGTCAGGAAGATAAAAAGTCACCGTCGCCGAACGGTACCAATTATACATTTGAAACTTTGTATAGAATACTTACCGATGAAACTGTTATGAAACATATATGTACCAAAAATAGATTCTTCTTGCACAGAATAACGGATCTAGAGGTAAAGCTAGGAAAAGCATATCAGAGTGAATTAGCTCGTGTTTTATACCCTAATATTGTTAAGCATTTAGTACTCAACCAAGATTCATTTCTATACACAGAAAAAGATAAACATAACGGTATAGCTAGAGTTGCGAACGTATACGATATGCTTGCGAATGATGATATTGTTCGACGTCAAATTATAATTCCAAGCCAACTCACTTGGTATGTTAGCAAGACCGATATTCCACTTGATGCTTATGCAGATGTGATTTCAAGACTATTACAGCCAATAATCGAGAGCTACAAGAAACAACCAAATAATAAGGTATTGCAGAATATACGAGCTATCCTGGATGTGCTGATGGGAGATCTAGGTAGCTTAGTCAGTATAATTGCAGGGGATAGAAAAGCAAGAAGACGATACGCAGACGACATAACAAATTCTGTTGAAGCTAATATAATCAGAACAATCCATTTAAATATAATTAATGATTTTTTTAAGGATAGTGACCCTGATAGTTTTAAGAATAACACCAAAGAAATTAAAGCTGAGAATAAAAAAAATATTTTTGAACAAGATACATTTACTGGCTTGGTAGCACAAGAAGTCTATGAGTTAATAGAGAGTCTAACAATTCTTTTTGAGAATGTAACTGAACCCGATGAAAATATGAGACAAGTGCTAGTTGAGTACCTATTGCTTAATCGTACCAATAGTCAAGTTTACGATAGATACAAAGATCTGATATTTGAACGCTTATTTGATAAAGCAGTTTACGGTAAATTTGATAATGCATCAAATATTCAAGGTTACTACCCTAATGTTTTAAGGCATTTAATTGGACTACTCGCGTCTTTAAATCATATAGATAATTTCGAATCTCAAGCCCAAACAAAACTTAAGTCTATTATGGCAAAAGAGCTTAAGGACGCAATATTAAATGAAACTAAGATGCATGATAAAGAAGAGACACCAGTACAAGAAGCATTATTACCTTCAAATATAAAAGTGAAAATTAATAAGAGAGAAAAAGAAGTTAAATATTACCTGTTTGATAATCGCGGTAATAAAGAGCTAATTGATTTAAGTCTTGGAAATAACAAACTTGAAAAAATAGTTAAAAAATCTGGCAAGAAGGATTATAAATTATCCAAAAAGGCTTTATAATTTACCGCTAGAAATATCAAAGAATCTGTTAAAGAAATTAGTGAGTTTATCTAATACTGATTCACGTTTAATTCCTCTTTCATTGTTTTGTGAGAATCGAGAAACTGGAGGCAATATTTTTGTTATTGCTGTTCCAGTTGACTGAACAGCCCCGTCTCGGAATGCATTTTCTATAAATTTATATGTTTCGTCATGATCAAGATTTTCCTCAGCTATGATTCTATCAAGTTCCTCGAGTTTTTTTGCATCGACAAATGTGTGCCAGTCATCATCGATGGATGAAGTTGGATTAAGTGAACTTATAAACTGTTCGATTAGGTCTTTTTTATTGCGAAGTTCAATACTAGAATCGATTGCTTTATTGATATCTACAAGCAATTCTTTGTCCTCTTGGTTACTATCATGATACTTACGAATAAGCTCTATGATGTAATCTATGTTAATTTCCACTTGTTTAATAAGTTCCATTTCAAAGACTATATCATCGTTAACATTTTCCTTGTCGCCGTCGCTTTGATTTCGGAACTCGTTATACAAGTTTATGTAAACACTGTGATAATCTTGTATATCCCTGGGTGTTAAGATTTCATTTCCGACAAATTCATCGAAACTAGACAGGATATTCCTACCACGAAGGATTCCCCCGTAAAGCTTTATAAAGTTTTTCTGATTTTGCTCACCGATTATTGGTTGTCCAATTGGAAAGCGATTTAGTAGCTCAGCAACAATTTCCTTGTAGCCAAATATATGCTTCCCATCACTTTCATACCCGTTGTAATACTCAGAATAAGACCTAAGTAATACTATTCCACTTGCCTCTTTATCGCCGAAAAGGGCAAGAGCATCATTGGTTGCTTTTTCAAGGTTTCGAAAACTAACGATGTTACCAAAAGTTTTTACTGAATTAAGGATACGGTTAGTTCTAGAATAGGCTTGAAGAAGTCCGTGTAGTCGTAGTTTTTTATCCACCCATAATGTGTTTAGTGTAGTAGCGTCAAAACCAGTAAGGAACATATTAACGACAATTAGAAGATCGATCTCACGATTTTTCATCCTCAGGCTTACGTCTTTATAGTAGTTTTGGAACTTATCTGCCGAGGTGTCGTAGTTAGTTGTAAATAGTATATTGTAGTCCTTGATAGCATTTTCAAGAAAGTCACGGGATGCTATATCTAGTTGATCTGTGCTGTCTGAGTTTTCATCCTCTAAGTTATCGAGTAAATCCTCGTCCTCATTAACTCCATAACTAAAGATAGTAGCTACTTTAAGTTTAGAGATCTCCAGTGCGTTAGCTTGCTGGTTCTTAAATTCAAGATAATATTTTTTGGCGGTATCAATCGAGCTGACGGCAAAGATTGAATTGAAGCCACTGAGACGTACTCTTTCCTTTATCTCATCGATTGCTAAGCGATCTTTACTATTAACAACTTCACCTATATTTTGAGTGGACCTAAATTCATAGGTATTATTCCTCTTAGTTTTTTGATCGAAGTGATCCCGTATATATTCAACAACCTTAGTAATACGTTCGGGGGCGCTAAGAATGGCTTCAGTATCAATGGCTCTAACCTGTTCATCGTCAATATTGTCAGCTTCTTTAACGGTACGAATATAATCAATACGGAATGGCAAGACATTTTTGTCGGTTATAGCATTAACGATCGTGTAGGTATGTAACTTATCTCCAAAAGTCTGCTCGGTGGTTTTAAGGTCAGCTCTACCGCCAGTTGAAATATTTTTTGCAAATATTGGAGTGCCAGTAAAACCAAATAGGTGGTAATTTTTAAATGCAGACGTAATTGAATGATGCATATCCCCGAATTGAGATCTATGACACTCATCAAATATTAAAACTATATGGTCGGTAAAAATCTTATGACCTTGGTTAGATTTAATGAATTTATCTAGTTTCTGAATGGTAGTGATAATAATTCGAGCAGAAGGGTCTTCTAATTGTCTTGCTAGCTTAGCTGTGCTGGTATTGCTGTTTGCGGCACCTTTTTCAAACTTGTCATATTCTTTCATAGTTTGGTAGTCGAGATCTTTTCTATCTACTACAAATAAGACTTTGTTTATGTAGTCTAGTTTGCTTGCGATTTGTGCTGTCTTGAAACTAGTTAATGTTTTGCCCGAACCAGTTGTATGCCAAATAAAGCCACCAGCATCTATGCTGCCTAACTTTTTATAATTAGTGCTGACTTCAATTCGATTTAAGATTCTCTCAGTAGCTACGATCTGGTAAGGCCTCATTACGAGCAGTTCTTTATCTGCGTTAAATACACAGTACTTGGTAATTATGTTAAGAAGTGAATGTTTTGCGAAGAAGGTTTGAGCAAAGTCCATAAGTTCAGTAATAGGCTTATTATCTGCGTCAGCCCACCAGCTAGTGAATTCAAAACTGTTGCTTGTTTTCTTACTTTTACTCTTCAGGTTACCGGCTTCTTTGACATGTTTAGAGCGAGTAGTGTTACTGTAATATTTTGTGAGAGTACCGTTACTAATAACAAATAGTTGTATATATTCAAATAAACCGCTACCCGCCCAGAAGCTATCTCGGTGATAACGATTTATCTGGTTAAAAGCTTCTTTTAGGTCAACACCTCTACGTTTAAGCTCAATGTGAACTAGTGGCAAGCCATTAACTAGTATGGTTACGTCATAACGGTTAGCTCTTACTCCTTCAATCTCATATTGGTTTATGACTTGTAGGCTATTGTTATGAATGTTGACCTTATCTATTATTGTTATGTTTTTTGGTGTGCCATTATCAAGTTTTAACGTGTAGCGATTATCTTCTTGAATCTTGCTAGTTTTTTCCTCAATGTTATCTGCTTTATTAATAAGATACTCAGTACTAAATCTTTGCCACTCCTTATCACTAAACTGATAGTTATTAAGTTTCTCTAATTGCTTCCTCAAGTTAGATATTAAGCTTTCTTCGCTATCGATCTTTATGTATTCATAGGCTTGATTCTCAAGTTGTTTAATAAGTGCCTGTTCAAGCTCTGACTCACTTTGGTAGTCACTAGCTCTGCGAACGGCGGGGACATACTCTGCAACGACAGTACTATGAGGGTTCTCGGCTACTACATCATACTTTGACACAAGCTAGCTCCTTGAATGTCAGTAGTTTATTGCGGTAGTACTCATATTGTTTACGGCGAGCATTTATCTCAGCAGGCAGGCCTTCTGAGATGTCAGTTGTTAATTTATCAAACTTATCTAGGATTGAAACGATGCGATTTTGCTCATTTATTGATGGAATAGGTATTCCATAATTTGAGATCATCTGGAGATTCAAGCCACCACGAGTTCCATCCCCAGAGGATACTTGTCTTAATTGTTGATATTGTGATTTAAGAAAATGAAATACGTAGTCGGCATTGACCTTTTCTCTGTCAAATGTTAATGATGCCAGCGACTGATTTGTTGTCAAATCTATTCTCGTTCTAGCAACCATTCCGCGAGTTTTCCCTTGTCCTGCTAGTGCAATAACGACAGAATTTTTTGGAACCCACTTTGCACTACTATTTTTAAATCCAATCTCAGAAATAAGTTTTTCAGTTTTATACACTGTTCCTAGATTTACCTCACCCGAGCTCATCCATGGGATTGTACCGTTCTCCCAATATTCAGTTTTATTTGTTTTGGGAGTTCCACCTGAATAGATCCTTTTTGAGATATGAGACATGGTTGTCCGTGTTGCCAGCCTCGACTCGTCAAATGTAAAAAGCTGATTTCTGTAAAATGCATATTGTTTTTTTCTAGCATCCAGCTCTGCTTCTAGCTCTGCTTCTAGCTCTGCTTCTAGCTCCGTAAATGTGTCTAGTAAGCGCACAATCTCGCGCTGTACTTCGATTGGCGGCACGGGGATCCTTAGCTGCTCCCATTGCGTTTTTGTCAGTCCGAACCTCGTCAAGCCTTTTGCTTGCTTGCTTATTTCCTTTTGCAATATATCGGATCGAAAGAGATAGTTTATGAACTGTGATTTCATAAAATCTGGTTCGTTCAACCTCACTCTCATGATGTGGTAGGAGTAGACTGTTCCCGGCATGTCTTCCAACGCTACGGCAGAAAAGCCAATCTCATTCTTAACCTCTGAGCTGGGAGTGATAAAAACATCACCTTTTAAGACGTTACATTGGTTCATTTTTTTATCAGTCGCCGACACTTGCATGGTCGGAATGCCAACGGTTAACTTTGGATTTCGGTAGACGTCCATGTAGTTCAATAAGATGACACTCTTTTCACCAGAAACTATCTTCTTATCGACACCTGCGCCAGAGATTTCTGCAATTTCTGAAAGTTTAAAAAAACCAACCCCATCTGGGCAAAACTCGGCAATCAGTTCATCGATTTTACTCATCAGTACCCTCGATATCAGCAATGATAGCGTCGATGGCAGTACGCAGTTCCGACTGTTTGGCTACGATCTGCTTGATATCAGCATTCAGCTCGGAAATATTCACGACTTCGCGAGTGTCTTCTGCTTCTATATAGCTACTAACGGCGATATTGTAGTCATTACCGGCAATATCTTCGTTTGGCACGAGTTTAGCAAAATGCTCGGCGTCTTCACGAGCGGTGAAGGCTTCGAGAATCTTGGTGCGATTTACTTCACTCAGCTTGTTTTTGTTGCCACTGCGCACGAACTCGGCGCTGGCATCGATGAACAGCGTCGCATTAACTTTTTTACTCTTTTTGAGTACGATAATACAGGTCGCAATACTTGTACCAAAGAATAGGTCCGGCGGCAGCTGAATCACCGCATCGACGAAGTTGTTGTCGATCAGGTACTTACGAATCTTCTGCTCTGCACCGCCACGATATAGTACGCCCGGAAATTCAACTATGGCTGCAGTACCTGTAGTGCTAAGCCAACTTAACATATGCATGGTAAATGCAAGATCGGCCTTGGACTTTGGAGCTAGCACTCCGGCTGGACTAAATCTGGGATCGTTTATAAGGATCGGGTTACTGTCTCCATCCCATTTGATACTGTAGGGAGGATTAGATACGATTGCATCAAATGGCTCATCATCCCAATGCTGTGGGTCTAATAATGTATCACCATGAGAAATATTAAATTTTTCGTAATTAATATCATGAAGAAACATGTTAATACGAGCAAGGTTATAAGTTGTTAAATTTATTTCCTGTCCGTAAAAACCTTGCCTTACGTTTTCCTTCCCCAGCACTTTAGCGAATTTTAGCAGTAAAGATCCTGAACCAGCGGCTGGATCATATACTTTATTAACTTCAGTTTTGCCAACAATAGTGATCTTAGTCAGTAATTCACTTACTTCCTGTGGTGTAAAGAATTCTCCACCAGATTTACCGGCATTACTAGCGTACATTGTCATGAGATATTCGTAGGCATCACCAAATGCATCGATGGTATTGTCTTCGTATTTGCCAAGCGGTAGATCACCAATTGCTTCAAGTAACTTTACTAGTAATTCATTACGTTTAGTAACTGTAGCACCTAATTTATTGCTATTAACATCTATATCGTCGAATAATCCAGATATATCTTCTTCACTTTCACTCCCTTTAGCTGAGCCTTCAATATTACGAAATATACCACTAAGTGTTTCGTTAAGATTCTGATCACTCTTAGCTTTTTTTCGAACATTTTCAAAAAGCTCACTAGGTAGAATATAGAATCCTTTATCTTTTACTGTCTCGGTACGTCCAAATTCGGCAGCATCATCACTTAGGCTGGAGTAGTTAAAGTCATTTGCTCCAGTGCGTCGTTCCTCGTTATTTATATAGTTAGTTAGGTTTTCCGAAATAAATCGATAAAAAAGAAAGCCCAAGACATATTGCTTAAAGTCCCATCCGTCGACAGATCCTCTCAAGTCATTAGCAATTCTCCAAATAGTTGCATGCAACTGAGATCTCTCTTGTTCTTTTTTAGTGTCCATACATCTTCATTTTATAGTAAATTAGAGATTTAAGCACAAATTTTTTAAAACAGATTATCAAGCTTTATATATCAATGTAAACCATAAATTTAGTAAATTAATGAGTATTTAATAAAGTTATTCATCTGCTAATTTTTTAAACTTTTCAGCAAAAAATAACCAGCTTTGCTTGTCATAATCTTGGTCATCCCCATAAAGTTTTTCAATAATTGTAATAAATTTTCTATGTGTATTGTTTATATCTTTTTTGTTTTCTGAGAATAGATTCAAATTTTTAACGAATTTTATGGTTTCAGTATCCTGGTTATCTAAAATAGTTTCGTTTATTTTAGAATTAATAGCATCAGAATATTCGCTATACCAGCTAGTCTGTACTCTACCCATTCTCCCAAATAACTTCCATTTATCTAGTGATGGTTTAAAATCGTAAATTGAATCATCGCCAAACAGTATAAACCAAGAATTTGTATAAAATATAATAAATTTTCCAAATAACATTGTCTCTACATCAGGAAATAAAAATTCTGTAACGTTTATTACTGATTGTTCGTCGGGTTTATCTGTATATATTTGAAGATTTCTAATCCAATTTAGATAAATATTTTTTATTGTATTCTGTAATTTATTTAATTTATTTACATTGTATTTTGTGATTTGTATTTCTTTCGGAAAAATATCCTGAAGGAAGTATGAATTTAGATCAGTTTTCTCGAATATTCTAGTTATAGATGATTCGAATAGATTATATAGATTTACATCATCTGAAATTTCGTTTAAAGGAATTACCTCAATTACACTTTTTATTACATCTATAGTAGATTCATCTTCTAACATTCTAGATACAATAGTCTTTAATGCAAGAGATATATGACCAACCTGATTTTTGGTGTAAAAACTTTTATTAGATAACAATGTTTTTAATTCACCATTATAAACAGATTGCCATATTATTGATTGATCACAGTGGGATAAATAATTATTGAAAATCATCCAAGAAGTACTTATAAAAACTCTATCTTTCACTTCTACCATATTTAATGTTCCATCTACCCAATCAATGATTTTTAATAAAGTAGATTCTTCATTTATTTGAAAGCTCCATTTTGGCAATCCCGATTTATGTTCAACATAGACTAAATTTGTTTTGTCCGAAGTATTGTATATTCTCTGTGTTGTAGTTAGAAGTTCTAACATGATGTCTTTATCCGGTACGTTATCACTTGTAATTGAAAATTCAGGTAAATCGTACAGGTTGGGAGCTTTAATAAAAAATGAGATTTTAAAAAAACTAAATAAAACGTAAAACCCATAAAATAAATCTGTAAAATATAGAACCGGATGATTTAATACTGTAGGAAGAAATATTGTTAATATAACGAATATAGATAAATTTAATATAGGATTTATAAGATACACTTCTCTTATTTTTCTATCCCATGCCATATCAATTTTAGATTTAATAGAAATATTTTTTGACTGAAATAATTCCTTCCATAATTCAAGTGAAATTGGAATTAAAATTGTCGATATAGCTATTAAAAGTGTTAGATAGTCCGAGTAAATAAAACCATTTGCGAGTATTTTTTTAAATATCAATATATTCGATAAAAATATATTGACCGTTGCTGTTAGAAGAAGTACAAAAATAACATCCAAGATTAAAATCTTTTTAACTTCATGATTTATTTTAAAATCTTTTAACATATTTTATTCTCGGACACTATACTCTAATATTTTACATCTTAATATTCTTAATACCCAAAAGGAGAAATCAATAAACAAAAATAACTTTAAAAGTCTAAACCTGCTAAGGTTGATAAACTTTAATCCACTTCGTTACACTCCAATTATAACCAAATAATAAAGAGCAAAAGTAATGAACGAAGTAGCAGTAAAAGAAAGTATAAAGGTAGAATACAAACCAATCTCCTCACTAAATGCATCTAAATATAACCCAAGGCATTGGAGTGAAGATAATTCAATCAAACTAAAAGAGAGTATGTCCAAATTTGGAATAGTCGATCCAATATTAGTTAACTCTTCCCCTTCAAGAAAGAATATTGTAATCGGAGGACACTTTAGACTAAAAATAGCTAAAGAACTTGGCTACAAAGAAATACCAGTAGTCTATATCAATATCCCCGACATAGAAAAGGAAAAAGAATTAAACCTAAGGTTAAATAAGAATCTCGGAGAATGGGACTATTCCCTTCTCGCAGATTTTGATAAAGACCTTCTTTCTGACGTAGGTTTCTCTAGCATTGAAATAGATGACATATTTATGGATGACCTAGAAACACCAGAAGACTTTAATCTAATAAAAGAACTAGAAAAACTAGACATCAAAGAA
>JAKBGO010000019.1 GCA_021833065.1 bacterium | reverse complement strand
ATCGCCTTCGGGAACATTTTTAATTGCGACAAGGGCACTTCAGGGATTGGCCGGCGCATTCATGTCACCGGCAGCTCTTTCTATTGTCCTAGTCAGTTATAAAGAAGGTCACGAAAGAAACATCGCACTATCCGTCTGGGGATCTGTCGCGGCTGGTGGTGCAGCAGCCGGTGTGCTTTTGGGGGGACTATTAACAGAATACTTCGGTTGGCGCTGGAACTTCTTTATCAATGTACCCGTTAGTCTTGGTATCCTGTACTACGCATCAAAAATAGTTCCAAAACATGAATCTGAAGAAACTCATAATGATTTAGACCTACCAGGAGCAGTAAGTGTTACCGCAGGTATGATGTCTATTGTTTACGGCCTCGCCAATGGCCCAAGTCATGGTTGGACTCATTGGTCGACCTTAATCTACTTCGTGGTTGGAGTATTGCTTCTTACATTCTTCATATTCAATGAAAGAAGAGTAAAAAATCCTTTAATGCCGCTTAGCATATTTAAAATCCGAAATCTAACGGGAGCCAACCTGACGCTGTTTCCAGTAATAGCCAGTATGTTTTCAATGTTCTTTTTCATGTCTCTATATGTTCAGGATATCTTGAAATATTCGCCGGTCAGAGCCGGACTAACGTTTTTAGTTGTACCAGTTATGATTGCGATTGCAGCCACCAATGTGCCTAAGATTGTTTCTAGGATTGGCGCCAGACCGGTTCTAATAACCGGCCCACTTCTAATCGCCGGTGCCTTGCTCTATCTCACCAGAATCCCCCTAAACGGTCATTATTTAACCAATATCTTACCTGCTCTAATAATGTTAGGTCTAGGGGCCGGAGCTAGCTTCGTTTCCGGTACAATTACAGCAACATCAGGTGTATCCGGTAGAAAATCAGGTTTGGCATCAGGTATTTTAAACACCACTCAACAAATCGGTGGATCACTAGGTCTTGCCGTGTTAACCGGTGTAGCATCTTCGGCGGTAACCAGAAGTCTGTCTCATTTGCCGGCAAATCTAGCCAAAAACCAAATCGCCGCTTACGCTGAGGTACAGGGTTTTCACTCCGCCTTTTTAGTTGGAAGCATGATTGCAGTTTTTGCCTCTATAGTAGCTATATTTGTCATAAAACCGATTAAACCATCAGGCAATAAATCGGCAAATCCGGTCTTAAGCCACTAGATAACCGCGGAGGATATCTAAGGCCTCCTCGGTTGTTTTAACGTTCATCAGCTGAGCCCTTAGCTCACTGGCACCATCAAAATTATTGATGTAGGCTTTAGCGAATTTAAATAACTGGGCAACTTTTCTTTCTCCATTCGGCCAGTTAGTTCTAAACAGTTCAATATGACTGGAAAACAGTTCTATTTTCTCCTGAGGACTATATTGATTCCAGGGACTGCTGGTAGAAAACACAAATGGATCCTTAAATACGCCACGCCCAATCATAATTCCGTCAACACCGTATTTTCTTACCTTCTCTAAACCGTCCTGCCGGTTTTCAACATCACCGTTGCCAACAATCAAAATATCCGGTCTTTGTTTATTTCTCATCTGAACTACCTCCCCGATAATATCCCAGTGGGCGGGTACCTTTGACATTTCTTTTTTGGTACGACCGTGGATTGTAATGACTTTTAAGTCGAACTTCATTAGAAAATCAAACCAACTTAAATCGACTGTATTGAAACCAATTCTGGTTTTAACGCTGACCGGTAAGCCGTTAGAACCTTCAATGGTTTTTGATATTATCTCACCGGCCAAATCTCGATCGTTGATAAGTGCCGAACAGCAGCCGTTTTTAACTATGGTACGGTCGGGACAACCCATGTTTAAATCAATCCCGTCAAAACCCATTCCTTTAATTTCAGAGGCCACTTGCCTAAAATTATCGGGGTTTGACCCCCATAACTGAGCAATAATGGGTCGGTCTTTTTTGCCTTTTTTCAGCTTGATCATTAATCGGTCTCTTCCTTGGCTGGTCAATCCGTCGACATTGACAAATTCAGTGAAAAATAGGTCCGGAGGAGACAGTGAGGCGACTATTTGACGAAATGAAACGTCGGTGACATCGTCCATCGGCGCCAAAACAAAAAACGGCTTAATCAACTCGTCGTAAATCATTAAACCACTATTCCCAGCGGAAAACTCTAAAAGCAATTATGTAAATAATAACCGACCAAGCCAAAATTAATCCCAGTTGTGGCGCAATATCCACCAAACTTTTACTTTCTGTCGACAGCAGTCTTAGTCCGTCAATGACAGGTGTTAGTGGTATGAAGGTAGTAATATTCTGAAGCCATATCGGCATATCAAATCTTGGGAAAAAAGTGCCCGATAGAAATAACATCGGAAAAACGACAATATTACTAAGCGGTGCGGCCTGCCTTTCGTTTTTAGCCCAACCGCCGATAGCCAGTCCCAGCCCCAAAATCATAAAAATACTCAAAACACCGAAAATTGCTATATAAAAAAGGTTGCCGTTTAACTTTAAGTTAAAGAAAAGTATGGCAACCAAGAATTGGATGACGATAGATATCAATCCGATGATGGATTGAGAAAGCATGGTAGATATAAAATACTGCCAAACTTTCAGCGGTGTCGTGTGAAGACGTCTCAATATTCCCTGTTTTTTAAGCTCGGGAAAAACATTAACCGGTCCGAAGATACCAATACCCATAATTGAAAATCCTAAAAGACCGGCAAAAGTATAGTCAAAGCTGGTTAAGCTGTGTTCATTCAACTGGGAAGAGACGACGGTAAATGGAACTGACGTAACAACGTAACGGCTGTTAAACTGCTTCAAAATCGGACCCTGGATCAATGATGATATCGTCTGGCCCGCCACCGAGGAATTCTGAGTGTAAACTAACTCAACCTGACCGGTAGGAATCGAACTGTCTTTTGAGACGACACCAAAATCTTTATTTAAGATTATCGCTCCGTCAAGCTGGGAATTAATCATAGCATTTTTAGCAGCTGTCAGTGTGGTGATTGTCGGATTAACTTTAAAAAAACTTTGTTTGTTGATGTCGGCCACGAACTCTTTAGCGGTAACAGTCGACGACTGGTTAATAATAGCTATCTTGAAACTAACGTGCTTATTGCCACTGTTAATAGTTCCAAAAACAATCAGAAAAATTAGGGGAAACAAAAAACCGAAGAAAAGTGCTAATCTGTCTCTAAAAAATCTCTTGGTATTAATTTTTGTAAAAACCAGTACCGTAAATAAACTTGTTTTAAAATTCTTCATAGTTTAGTCCCTTAATGCCTTGCCTGTTAAATCAATAAATACATCTTCTAGATTCGCCGCTTCAATCGGAGCTTCTTTTTTAAAGCCCTTCTTTAAGAGGTTTTTTATAAGGTTGCTGGGACTATCAAGAGCGATTATTTTACCGTTATCCATGACAGCCACTCGGTCACAGAGCAACTCCGCCTCATCCATGTAATGGGTTGTCATAATTACGGTTACACCCCTATCTCTAACCATTTGAATTAAATCCCAAAGGTTTCGTCTTGCTTGGGGATCCAAACCGGTAGTCGGTTCATCAAGAAAAAAAACCATCGGATCATGAACAAGCGCCACGGCTATAGAGAGTCTTTGTCTTTGCCCGCCGCTCAGCGACTCGGCGTAACTTTCAGCCTTATCTTCCAAAGAAACTTCTTTTAAAAATTCCATCGGCTTGATTCTTTCTCCATAAGTGGCGGCAAACATCTCAAGTATTTCTTTTAATTTCTGCTTGTCCTGGAAGGCCGGAGTTTGCGGCTGAACACCAATAACCCTCTTAACGCCTTCAGGATCCGTCTTTACATCAATACCTGCTACAGTTATTTTTCCACTGTCGATTGGTCGGAGTGTTTCGATCATTTCAAGAGTGGTAGTCTTGCCAGCACCGTTAGGACCTAAGATCCCAAAAATTTCACCCTTTTTAACCTCGAAAGAGATGCCTTTAACTACCTTCTCTCCATTATAGGATTTGGAAAGTTTTTCTACCTTAACAATATGTTCAGTCATAATTTCCCTGTTTATACAATTAGTTCTATCTTAACAAAAAAACCCGGACTTTATAAGTCCGGGTTAATCTTAAAACAGTCTTAATAAACTATTTTCTCTTAACTGTTAGAAAACCGTTTCGTGGGTTTTCGTTAACTACTCGGTCTCCAGGTAAGTCGCAAGCTTCTTTCCTTTGGTCCTTAGAGAAGTAATAGATAGTTTGAACTTTACCACCTCTTAAAGTAACGTCTTTAGAGTTTAGGTAATAAGTTACACCTTTAGAATTAGTGTGCTTGTATGCCATTATATTTAGCTCCCTCACTTTAAATTAATAATGTAACTTTAAAATACTCTGTATTCTCATATCTTGTCAACTCTTTAAATCTTCTAACACCTTAAAACAGATTAGAAATTAGAGTTATTCACAACATTAGGCCGAAAAAAATATTTTACTCTTGTAATGTAAAGTAGCCTATTATAAACTTATCCTTGTAACCATAAAAAGTTTAAAGGTGGAGTAAAAATAATGGATTTTTCAAATCGTGGTACTTCAGGTTCTGACAACCAACAAATGGGTCATGCACCTGCAAGCAACAATCAAAACACCAAAAGAAAGTCGGTTGGTGGCGACAATAAATGGATGAAGATCGGACAAGTAGTCTTCGGCGCTATTATATTGGTATTAGTAGTTGCCTTGCTTGCTTACTTGACATTCAATAACAGCAACTCATCAAATGAGAGCAGTTACGTCAAAAGCAATCAGCTACAGGCAGTCTTCTTAAACACAGGCCAGGTTTACTTCGGTAACCTAAAAAGCATCAACAGTAATTACTTTGTCTTAGACAATATTTACTACTTGCAAACACAGAGCAACGGTTCTACTTCAACTAGCTCGACTAGCGGTAGCAGTGTTTCCCTAGTTAAACTAGGTTGTGAACTTCATGCTCCATACGACCAAATGATTATTAACTCATCTCAGGTCACTTTCTGGGAGAACTTAAAGTCTAATGGTCAGGTTGCCAAGGCCGTCGCAGCTTTTGAAAAAGCTAATCCAAACGGTCAAACTTGTAGCAATACTAACTCAACTGCTTCAAGCACCAACACCAACACGGTTCAACCATCAACCGCTAACACAGTTAAAACTACCAAATAGTTAAGTAGTTAAAAACTATTAAATACCCCGTAAGAAATTGCGGGGTATTTATTTTATTAAACGTCTGACGATAAATTTAGAGACAACCACAATTGCCCAAATCACCAATAATACAACTGAAAAAAGTAAACTGAAACCGGCAAGATCCGGCGACCAAGTTGGCGAAACAAAATCGAACTCATAAAGACTGGGGTCAATCGGCGATAGCTTTAAGCCATGTGAGTTAACATACTGCTCGATACAAGGAACTCTCGGTCCGCCACCAAAAGCCGACGTACCTTCCGGTATGACTTTTTGGCAATAGTCCTCAGCCGCAGTATATAAACCGGAGTTTGTACTAGCTACCTGGGCTGCTTGGGCATCGATTAAGCGTTGATAAGTATACTTCAGTTGAATCGGAGGATATACGCCCGTTGAAGTTGCTAGATTGGTATTCATGTGTGAAACGACATAAGCCTGAAGTCGACTAAGAGCTCCCTCAACGTCGCCATTCATCTTGTCGGCAGCATAGACATCGTTTTTAAGAGTAATCATGTGTTCGTTATTGGATCTAAGCGCCAAGACGGCAATAACCAGTAAGACGACAGCCAGGAAGAATATTAGGCTTGGTTTTATTTTTTTTAAAACGGTTTTATAAAAGTGGTGGAGCTTTGCTTTATTCATAGTCATATTATGCCATATCATTCCTTGATTAATTGTCCGGGATTTAAGATACTAAAGACAGACATGCACATATTTTTTTCCGGTATCGGAGGTAGCGGTATTGGTCCAATTGCCCAAATCGCTTTAAAGGCCGGCTATAAAGTCAGTGGATCCGACAAAAGAGATAGCAACTATATAAAATACCTACGGGAACACGGTATCGATGATATTGTATTATCTCAAACCAAAGAATCGATTGCCGAAATTCATAAGAATAATCCGATTGACTGGTTCGTCTACACTTCTGCTCTGACAATGGAAAACGACAACCCGCCGGAAATCGAATTCTGTCATGAAAATAACATAAAAACATCTAAAAGAGATGCCTTCTTATCGCAGTTCTTAAGCGACAACGGCCTGAAACTAATTGCCGTTGCCGGAACCCATGGAAAAACCACGACTACCGCCATGATGGTTTGGTTATTTAAGAAATTGGGTATACCGGTATCATACGTGCTGCCGGCTAAAACAAGTTTCGCTCAAATGGGCGATTATGATAAAGATTCGCGTTATTTTGTCTATGAAGCCGATGAATTTGATAGGAATTTTCTGGCTTTTGAACCTTATTTGTCGCTGATAACCGGCGTATCGTGGGACCATCATGAAATCTATCGCACCCAGCAGGACTACATCGATGCTTTCAAAGAATTTATCAATAAATCCGCCAGGACAATAGTCTGGCAATCGGATGCCGATTTCATGTCCCTAAAAAACACCCCTAATACCAAGGTAATCGGTCAAAATAATGAACTTATCGATAAAATCAAAGTAGCCGGACTTTATAACAGAAGAGACGCTTACCTTGCCCTAAGAGCCATCGAAGAGCTTGGTCTTAGTGACCAAGAAGAAAGATTAATGGAGTTTTTGGGAGAATTCCCCGGATTATCCAGAAGAATGGAAGAAATTATACCCAACTTGTACTCGGACTATGCTCATACGCCGGAAAAAATTACTGCGGCACTGAATGTTGCTAAAGAATTGATCGATTCAGCTAAAGGCAATCAAAAACTAGTTGTTGTCTACGAACCCCTGACCAATCGACGGCAACATTATATCAAGGAAAAATATAAAGATCTTTTTTTGTCGGTTGATCAACTATACTGGGTGCCAAGTTACCTGGCTAGAGAGGATAATAATCTGGCTATACTATCACCAAAACAATTAATAGAAGAACTCGACGACAGCGTTTCGGCTTCGCCAGCTGATTTAAACGAAGAACTCAAAGGTAAAATAACGGCTCACCTGAAAAATAATGATTTAGTCGTGGCCATATCGGGTGGTGGCGGTAACAGTCTTGACGAATGGCTAAGAGCTAATTTTTTATGAGTGAGGCGACTTACTATAAGCAAGCAGGCTGATAGCAACTAAGGCTACGGTTGCCACAACAATCAAAACAACCATAAGAGTTTTTTGGCTACTTTTAGCTTTAGGTTTAAGAGTTACCTTTGCTTCGTTTCCTGTAGGTTTGGTCGGAATTATCGGACCTTGATCTTTATTACTATCGTCTTTAGCAGGTTCGATGTGGGAAAAATCATGGTTCTCCGATTCCGATGCAGCTGGATCATCAATCTGTCCAATTTCCGGCGGCGGCATATCGTCAGGTTGCACAACTGTGATATCTTGTATTGGTTTTTGCTCTTCCATAGTCTAAATATACCACAAACCGTTTATGCTTTTCATCTTAAAACTCATAGTAAGTAGCGACTACGTTGCCGGACGACGAATTGGTAATAGCTACCGGCGAAGAAATATTGGATAAACCGGATATATACAAGTTGCCGGACTGATTAAAAATCAAATAATTGTTATAGACGCCGATTAATTTTTTAGAAGTCGACCCCAACAACTTGGCAGTTGGACTGGATAGTGAATAACTATAGATATTATTACCCGATTGCCAGTAATAATTTCCGGACGGGGTCAGGAAGAAGTTAGAAAAATTCCCTACTGAGGTCGCCGAAGAACTTGAGGTAATTGTTTGATTATTAGGATTATAGCTGTAATACTGGTTGGCCACCGCACTACTCTCTACTGTTACTCCGAAACTGTTAATGGCGCTTCTAATAAGAGAAATGCTCGTCAAATTGGCAGCAGGCAAAGACAGAGCAACCGTCTTGTTGAGTGTCGACAGGTTAACAGAATTGACACTGTCGTTAACTGAACTAAGGTCCGGTGATCCAACTGAAGTATAAAAAGCGCTGTAAAACAAATTGCTGGCAATAATATTGAAATTAGAAAATACCTGGTAAGCATAGCTACTGCCACTACCGCTAACCGTTGAACTATCGATAAGTGAAATTTCATTGGTCAGAGCGTTATAGGCTTTAATTTGCTGATAACCGGCTACTGAAGAGCTGCCAGATGTAACCAAGTATAGAAAGTTATGGCCATACCAGCCAATTGGAGTATAGGTGTTATTGCTGTCAAACTCCGTAAAATTATTATTGGAAGTATTAATTATATACAGTCCCTCTTGCGTGGCACTATTTCTGGTTGATCGTAGCACCAAATAAGACCAATCAGGCGAGGCATAGAGAGCCTCCGTTCCCAGATTTTCACTACCGCTTCCGGATAAAACCGTCTGTTCATTGCTGCCATCCAAATTAGAGCTCATGACATCAAAACCATTGGCATTTGAAACATAATAAAGACTACCACTGGGTACTAGCGTGAACTGTTTTATGCTGGTACCGTTAATAGAAAAGGTCTCCTTGGCGTCGTTGTAGCCTGGAGCCGAAATCGATACCGTAACATTGTTGCTGCCGGTCGGTACTATTAAGTTCGCTGTGCCATCGCTAGCTGTTAAAGCCTTAGTGCTGTCATAAGTGATGCTGGCACCGACAACCGGACTTCGGTCAACATAATTTAAAATTTTAAAATCGACAATTCGACCGGTCGCCACTAATGAATATGTCAGACTCTTAGAACCAAAAAATTCCCAAAATGAGCTTTTGAAATTCTGATAGTATTTCTTGGCTATAGTAATCTTATTAGGTCCGATTTTAAGTTTTGCCTGGACCACTCCGCTGGAATCACTCTGATAGGTTTTGCCGTTTACTTCAACTGCTGCCGCCGATATAAGACTGCCGTTTTGACTATCTTTGAGTGTTATTTGAAGCCCGGGATGATAAAAAAAATAAGCCGCTGCAGCAATTGCAATTAATCCTAAAATAAAAAATAAAACGCCTAGCCAGACCTTCTTGCTTAGGCGCCCTGTCTTATTCTTCTTGGTTTTTTTTGGTTTTTTGGTTTCGTCGAGAGGCGGCATGTCTTCATCTGATCCCGAATCTTCTTTTTGCTCGATTTCGCTTACCGCAGCATCAAGCTCGGAATCATTATCTAAAACTGTGATGCGGCTTCTTTTCAGTTTTTCTCTGATAGAGAGTTTAGCCGGAACGACAGCTTCAGCTTTAGGCGACGGTTCCAACGTCATCATAGCATCAACTTTCTTTTCTAATTCGACGTTGAAGTCTTCAAAACTTTTTGGTATTTTTTTCATCTTCCACCACTGATTAAACTATTCTTATCTTTAGTCTATCAATCGATACCGTTGGTTTCAACTTAATTAAGTTGCAGTGACTTAATTATGTTGATTGTATCGGTTGTTATGAGAGAGCTATTGTAGGTTGCAGCTCCAATCGTCAGAGGTGAATACTTATCGCACGCCGAGTCCAAACAATTTTCGAAACTAACAATAACAAGGGGGTTTAATTTAGCGATATCGGTTGCCGGGATTGAATTATCCTTTGAATAACCAAAGTCTCCTGTCACATAAATGGCGTCCAGACCGCCGACGATTGTCGTGGCCGGGTATTGAACATAGGTTAGGTAAGTCTGGTTTCTCTGATATTGGGTTGGGGAAACATAACTTACCATGGTTGAGTTATTAAGAGCCAGTGAGTAATTACCGAAGCTTTTTGGAACCTGTGATTGCTGATCAATTGTTATTAAGATCTTACCGTTTACATTACTACCATCGGCCGAAGATAACTTAAGTAACGGTGAAATAATGCTAATAAATCCATTATTATTGTCATTAATCGACCAGTTGGAGGGATAGCTGAAACTGAGTGAAGAAGAGACCGAGTTATAGGTCATAATTTTAACTTGAGCGGACGACTTTGACTTAGTTATTAAAGACTTAGAAGAGGTATGTTTTTTGTTTATGGCATTTTTATCAAAAATAGCGAACAGCACAACCGCTAAAATAACAAATCCTGCCGCCAAAATAAAAAATAACTTAGACGATTTTTTATTTTTTTTCTTGGGAGTTTTATCATAATCTCCATAATATTTAATCGGGATTTCCCTGATATTCTCATCATGAAGTGAGTCTTCGCTAAATTTTGGGTTATATGAACCAAAATCCATCTAAACTTAATAATAACAAAATAACTTAAATTAAACTGTGATAAATTTCATTAAATCTACTAGGGGG
>JAKBGO010000018.1 GCA_021833065.1 bacterium | reverse complement strand
AACTTAAATTTTTTGGCATGGCATTAATTAAACGTAGTAGTACCGACCTATCTTTGGATTTCACCACCAATTGCCAATTGTAAAGATTTTTAGTTTTTTCTCGATATGACGGACTGGGACCTTCAACTACTATGGAAGGAAAGTCTGGATTATTTTCCAGCTCTTTTTTAAAATCGGACATTTTGTTGATTATAATATTCCGATTTTTTGCTTTTCCGGAGATTTTAACTATTGAACAGAAGGGTGGAAAAAAGTATTTTTGCCTTTCAGATAACTCTTCCTCATAGAAGCCTTGGTAGTTGTCTTCGATGGCGTATTTTATTAGTTTATTATCCGGGTTGTAGGTTTGAATTATCGTATTAGTCGAATTGATGTGTCCTCGACCGACTCGACCTATAACCTGATTCAGTAGTTGGAAGGTTCTCTCAGATGATGAGAAATCAGGCAGATAGAGACTGGTGTCGGCAATAATAACCCCTAGAGTCGACAGTTTAGGAAGATCAAGGCTTTTAGCTACCAGCTGGGTTCCCACTATAATGTCTATGCTGCCTTTTATAAGCTTCTCATATGAGTGTTCCATTCTTTCACTTTTTTTATTGTCGCTGTCAAATCTAGCAATCTTGGCGGAGGGAAAAAGCCTCTCCATTTCTTCGACTACCGCCTTTGTGCCGATCGATTTGTAAATTATATCGGCATTTCGACAGACGGGGCAGCTGGTTGGTGGCGATGACTTGAAATCGCAGCTATGACAAATTAATTTGTGCAGGTCGCTGTGATAGGTAAGGGGTATGTCGCAGTGAGGACAATTAGATTGCCATCCGCAGGAAGTACAAAAGACCACTCTGGAAGTTCCTCGTCGATTTAGATATAAAAGAATTTGTTCATTTCGAGAAAGAGAATTCTCGATTGATTCAATTAGTAGTTCGCTTAAGTACTTTGATCTGATAAATTGATTCTTGTCTTTAAGGTCGACTAACTTAATATTTTTTTCTTCAGCTTCATTAGTGATAGCACGGTTCTTCATTAATACTATGTTTTTTTCTTTGTTCTTGGCTAGGAAATAGTCGATAACTGACGGTGTCGCACTTCCTAGAATGAGCTTAATATTCAGTAGTTTGGTAAGGTAGGACGCTACCCGGTTAGTTTCATAACGGGGCGAACTTTCTTGTTTATATGAGGTTTCATGACATTCATCTACGATAATAAGGCCAAGGTTATTTAAGGGACTAAATAGAGCCGAACGCGGTCCTATGACTATAAGTGGAGTTTTGGAGGAAATAATCCTTAACCAGTTAGATTTTTTAATCTTCGGTGGCTGCCTGGAGTCCCACTCTATAATTATTTCCGGATTAAAATATTCGCTCAGTGTAGACTTTAGTTGTCCCATTAAACCTATTTCGGGAACCAACAGTATAGAGGACTGTTTATTTTTTAAAGTTTTTTTAATCATTTCAATGTAAACTCGTGTTTTGCCACTACCAGTTACCCCGTGCAGCAAATAAGTATCGTTTTTAGACATTTTGGAAATAGCACCAAATTGTTCGCCAGTAAGTTCTTGATCTCGTTTGCTACCGCTAATCAGAGAATGCTTATTATTTAACTCCGCTTCTAACTTCGTGGTTTCTTTTTTAGAATCACTTTCACTAGTTAATTTGATAGGCAGTATGAGCTTAGTTACTACTCCAACGTTGGAGGAATAGTAATCCATAATCCACTTAGCCAGTCTTATCAAATGGAAAGGAATCGGCGGTATATTGGTAAGTTCGCTGTTTATTTTTTTGGTTTTAAATCTAGGTTTTGAAACATTTTTAACAATGACTGCGTTAACAATTTCTTTTTTGAGTTCGGTATTAACTAGACTGCCAATCCTCAGTTTTTTAGTAGAGTGATAAGTTAAACTTTCTTTTGAACGATAACTTAGGCTGTTAACCCATACCTCGTAGTAATACATAATACCTAAAGTATAATTTCTAATTAATAAGTTACCAAAATAAAAATAGGGTTGTAATAATTATTACATAATTCTATACTACATATAAATAAGTAAGTTCGAGGAAATAAGCTATGTTGGATGTATTTATAACTTCAAGGGTGAGACGAAAAATCATTGTTATTTATGCTAAATACCCGGACTTTAAAACTCATGTCAGAGGACTCGCTAAACTAATTAAGGAAGACGCCGGCAACATACAAAGAGAGCTTAAGAAGCTTGAAAAGGTCGGATTTTTAACTGCCGAGAGACAAGGAAATACCAAGGTTTACTCAACCAATAAACAATTCCCTATATTTAAAGAGTTGCAGGGTATTGTTCTAAAATCTCAGAGAACCAATCAAAAGAGAATCACTAGTTAAAGATTAAAAAATAAAACGGGTTTGCAATATTAAGAGTATTAGGTTAAAATTAAGGTTAATAAATGATTCAAATTACTAGAAAAGACGGTAAAGAATCTCTCGAGAATATGCTTCGAAGGTTCAATAGAAAAGTCCAGCAATCTGGGGTTATTTTGGTTGCAAAACAAAATCAGTATTTCGAAAAACCTATTTCGAAAAGAGAGAGACGACTTAAGGCAATTATTCGTCAAGAACGAAAAGCAATTAAAATGAAGAAAATTAAGCTAGGACAAAAGTAGTCCCTTAAAGATGATTGAATCCTCCATCAATCAGGATCTAAAACAGGCCCTTCTATCTGGAAATAAAGAAATTGTTTCGACACTTCGATTTGTTAAGAGTTCGATACAAGATTTTAAAGTGAATAATAATCTTGACAGACAGCTTCCTCTAGACGACCAGCAAACAATAGTTATTTTAAACAAAGAACTAAAGAAGCTTAATGAATCCTTAGATATATTTAAAAAAACAGGAAGTACTGAAAAGATTGTCCAGTCTGAAAGTGAGATTGAAATTATAAAAAAGTATTTGCCAAAAGCTCCAAGTGAAGCTGAAATTGAAGCAATCGTAGAGGATATAGTTGCATCAAACCCAGATAAAAACATGGGTCAACTGATTGCTCTTACGAGAGAAAAAGCAGGTCCGATGGCTGATGGATCATTGCTTGCTAAAATGGTTAAGGAAAAAATCTCGTGATCGTATTGATGGGTGTGGCAGGTGCTGGAAAGAGTATGCAGGGCAGAATTTTTGCCGACGAGCACGGTTATTCATGGGTTTCTACTGGTGAACTTTTTCGAGTTTTAGTAACTGGTGAACGAAGGCAGAGAATGCTCGAGGGACATTTGCTTAACGACAAGGAAGTTATTGATTTGGTAGACAGAACCTTTAATTTAATAGACTTGAACCAAGAGTTTCTCTTGGACGGTTTTCCAAGAACTATTAATCAAGCTACATGGCTCTTAGGTCAAGTGCACTCTAAAAGACTTAAGTTAACAGCAATTTTTAATATGGAAGCTTCACTCGATATTGTAGAGAAGAGGCTATTAAAGCGCGGTCGGATTGACGATACGCCGGAGTCGATAAAAATGAGGTTTGAAGAATATAAATCTACAACATTGCCGATACTCGATTTATTTAAAAAAGAAAACGTTCCTATTTATAATATAAATGCCGATAACGATCCTCTTCAGGTTCATGACGAAATAATTCACCACATCGGTGTTTAGAGTTTTGAGATGCAAACAAGAATAAAGACTGAACAAGAATTAAAAGCAATGCGAGCTAGCGGCAAGATACTAGCTACTATCCTGAATTATTTAGCTAAAAACCTATCAGAAGGGATGTCTACTAAGGATATTTCAAATTTGGCTGCAAGCGAATTAAGATCTATGGGTGGTAAACCGACATTTTTAAATTACCAGGGTTTTCCGGACGTAATCTGCATCTCAATAAATAATGAAGTTGTTCACGGGATACCTAGAAAAAATAAAATTATAAAAAACGGCGATATAATCTCGCTTGATTTTGGTGTTACTTATGACGGCATGATAACCGACGGAGCAATCAGCTTAGTCTTGGGTAAGACTCAAGATTCCCGGACAGATGACCTAGTTAAAATTACCAGCCAATCTTTAGATGCTGGCATCAAAGTTCTGAAAGATGGTGTCAGAGTTGGCGATATTTCTTCTGCCATACAATCAGTTTTAGACAGTTTTAAATACGGAATAGTTCGGGACCTGGTTGGTCACGGCGTCGGTCATCAATTACATGAAGACCCTAATATCCCAAACTATGGCAGTAAGGGTACCGGTCCGATCCTAAAAAGCGGTATGACTGTTGCCATTGAACCAATGGCGACTTTAGGTGGCGATGATGTTATTTTTTCGAACGACGGATGGACGGTAATGACGGCCGACGGATCTTTGTCCGCCCACTTTGAAAATACAGTACTGGTGACGGAAAAAGGCTTCGAGATATTGACCAAGATTTGATTTTAGGCATACCGAACTTGAAAGAATAAGAGTTATGGGGTTATACTTAAACCTAGTAGAAATGAAATGTTAAAAACTTACTACATTGAAAAAATAAAATTACCGGGACATTTTTAAGATGCAGCGAGAACATTATGTCGGTCTCGATATCGGTACAAGTCGTGTTAGATGTGTTATTGGTGTCTATGATAATGACGGATCTAACCTCCCATCAATAATTGGACACGGTGAGTCCGTTAATCAGGGCATGAGGCGTGGTATGGTAGTGCATGTTGACGATGTGGCGGAAGCGATAAATAAAGCCGTAACTGAAGCAGAAAGAATTTCCGGATTTCCTATCAGGAAAGCTACCGTCAACGTCAATGGCAGTCATATACAGGGAATGAATTCTCACGGTGTTATAGCTATTAGTACGGCGAACAGAGAGATAACTGACGACGACAGAATAAGGGTCGAAGAAGCCGCTACAATAGTTAATCTTCCTTTAAACAGGGAAATAGTTCAGTTTTTTGCTAAAAACTACAGCTTGGACGGCCAGAAAAACATTAAAGATCCGGTTGGAATGCATGGTGTTAGGCTGGAGGTAGAAGCTCACTTGGTAACTGCTTCGACCCCTAGCTTAAAGAACGAGGACATGGCTTTAAAAAAAGCAGAAATAGAACCTTCTCATCATACGGTATCGAGCTTGGCCGCAGCTGAAGCAGTACTTTCCAGACAACAGAAGGAAGCCGGTACAGCTCTTTTAGATATTGGTGCCGGTACGACTAATTTGATTGTTTTTGAAGACGGAGAGGTTCAGCATATTGCTGTCATTCCGATGGGCGGTCAACATATAACCAATGACCTAGCAATTGGGCTTAAAACCGATTTAGATATAGCTGAGCAGGTTAAAATTCAACACGTTAACTTATCTAGTAACGCTAAAAAAATGAACGCTATGGTTAAGGTAGGTAATAAGGCCCATAATTTTAAATTCGAAGAAATAGCAATGATTGTTGAGGCTCGAGTAGAAGAATTACTTGAATACGTTGATAAAGAACTACAAAAAATAAAAAGATCAAGGAAGTTACCCGGCGGAATTGTTCTAACTGGCGGCGGTTCAAAGTTACCTGGACTAGCCGATTTTACAAGAGATAAACTGCAACTAGCATCGCGTCTAGCAAAGCTGGAATCAATAGGCGGGCTTGCCGATACGGTCAGTGACCAGAGTTATGTTGTTGTTATAGGGTTAATGCTATTAGATATGCTGTTATTGCCTGCTCTACCCCCTGTTAATTTTGACGCTAAAAGTAGTGCTAAAAACATTATTTCTAAATTGTTTTCACGCAATAAATAGTTAAGACCTTAACCCGTAACCCAGGTAGTTGATGTTGTATTTTTTTTAAGGTATTATTATGGTTAGATATTTTAAAATAATTAGAGAGACAATTGATTATGGCACAAATGATAGAACCTTCTATAGAAACTTTTGCACAAATTAAGGTGGTTGGTGTTGGTGGAGCGGGTGGAGCTGCAGTAAATCGAATGGTTGAAGCTGGTGTTGACGGTGTTCAGTTTATAGCTATAAATACCGATGCCCAGGCGCTGCATCATTCTAAAGCAGACATAAAAGTACATATCGGCAAAGACACCACCAAGGGTCTTGGTTCAGGGGCCGATCCTGCTATTGGTCAACTGGCAGCTGAAGAAGCAAAGGATGAGATCAGAAAAGTACTTGAAGGTGCAGATATGGTCTTTGTCACGATTGGCGCCGGAGGTGGCACAGGGAGTGGAGCGGGTCATATTGTTGCCGAAGTAGCCAAGGAACTGGGAATTTTAGTTGTAGGTTTTGCTACAAAACCGTTTGCTTTTGAAGGTGAAAAAAGAAGAAAAAACGCCGATGAGGCGATCGAGAAACTAAGAGCTTCGGTTGATACGCTGATAATTATTCCTAATGACAGATTACTTCAAACCATTGATCGTCAAACACCTTTACTTGAAGCATTTAAAGTAGCTGACGATGTTTTGCGACAAGGTGTTCAAGGTATATCGGATTTAATTACTGTACACGGTTTAATTAATCTTGACTTTGCTGATGTTAAATCGGTGATGAGCAATGCCGGATCGGCATTAATGGGTATAGGTAGAGCAAGTGGAGAAAATAGGGCTGTTGTAGCTGCGCAACAAGCAATAGAATCACCTCTGCTGGAGGTCTCTATCGACGGAGCCAGAGGAGTGCTGTTTAATGTTATAGGTGGCAATGACCTATCTATGCATGAAATTAACGCTGCCGCAGAAACTATAACGAGCGCCGTAGACCCATCCGCTAATATAATATTCGGTGCTACTATTAATCCAGAACTAGACGGTGAGGTCATTATAACGGTTGTTGCAACCGGCTTTGATGCCTCGTATTTTTCTCCTAAAAAATCCTTATCCAGTGAAACAGAGACAGCTCTAAATGAACCAATGGTGAAGGATTTAGATTTAGATTTATCATCTTCAGATAACGAAGATCAAAGCGACTTTTCTAAAGAAATTGATGTTCCAAATATTTGGACTATTCATGACGACAACGATGAGTTTAATCAAGATAGCACTAGTGACGAGGATTCAGCAGTAACGCTTTCCAAAACCGATGAAGATGATATTGACTCAAAAACGACTACCTCAGATGTTACGGCGACTGATTCTGAAAGTATTGAAGATGAGCTGGATAAGCCTTCATTCCTAAGAAGAATTACCAAAAGACACAAAGATACTAAAGAAAAAGTCTCTTCGGACGATGATTCTAAAGAGAAGCTATAGACTAGCTATCTTTTAAATCGTATTAAATAATACACCAAAAAATATTTGTAATACGCTATAAGTAGGGTTATATTAGATACATATAACGCTATATATAGCGAGTACCTTAAATAAAAATGACAATAATATTTTAAGAAAGGTTAGCCGATGAAGTGCAGTCAATGTCATGGTAGCGATATTAGAGTCATTGAATCAAGAGATGTGAATGATAATCAGGCAATTCGACGCAGGAGAGTTTGTCAAGATTGCGGTTTTAGGTTTACTACCTATGAAAGAATCGAAAGGCCGCAGTTAATCGTTATAAAAAACGATAAAACACGCGAATTGTTCGATAGGAATAAGATCTTAGGTGGTCTTTACAGGGCCTGCGAGAAGACACCTGTCAGTAGTATAGATCTAGACATCTTAATAAACGAAGTAGAGCAAGAACTATATAATCTACCCGACCAAGAAATTCCATCATCACAAATAGGCGAGATTGTAATGGACAAACTGGCAAAGCTTAATGAGGTAGCTTATGTTAGGTTCGCAAGCGTCTATCGTAGATTCACTGATATCACTGGCTTTGAAAAAGAATTATCTAATGTAAAGAAAGCAAGAGTCTAAATAAGAAAATAAATAAAAATAGAAAGAGGGTATATGTCACAAGTTAATGAACTTAAACTTAAAAGAATGTTTGTGCCCGATGGCGCAAAGGCTTACGATCAGATTAAATGGGTCAAAAGGGATGCGATTTTAACTAATCCATCTTCAAGCAGGCCGGTCTTTGAACAAAAGAATGTTGAATTTCCGGAGGACTGGTCATTAAACGCAATAAATATTGTCTCCCAAAAATATTTTAATGGAACACCAGGAACTAGTGAAAGAGAATCTTCTCTTAAACATTTAATAGACAGGGTAGTCGATACTGTAACTTCCCATGGTGTCAAAGAGGGGTATTTTGAAGATAATACCGAGGCCAATAACTTTAAAGAGGATTTAAAGTATGTTTTAGCTACCCAGCGAGCATCATTCAATTCGCCTGTTTGGTTCAATATAGGAGCCGATGATCGCTCACAGCAAGCTAGTGCTTGTTTTATTCTTTCAGTCGAGGATACAATGCCCTCTATTTTGAACTGGTATGTTGAAGAAGGCATGATATTTAAGGGAGGATCGGGTTCCGGGATTAATATTAGCCCGATAAGATCTTCGTATGAGAAACTAAGTAAAAGCGGTGGAACAGCATCAGGGCCTTTAAGTTTTATGAGAGGTGCTGACGCATCCGCCGGTGCTATAAAAAGCGGTGGTAAGACCCGAAGAGCTGCCAAAATGGTTATATTGAATGTTGATCATCCGGATATTTTAGATTTTATATGGAGTAAGGCTCGAGAAGAGAGAAAAGCCAGAGATTTGCAGGCCGCCGGTTGGGATATGAGCCTGGATGGTAAGGATATAACATCAGTTCAGTACCAGAATGCCAATATATCAGTGAGGGTTACAGACGAGTTTATGGAAGCCGTTACCAATGATAGCGATTGGGATTTGAAGGCTGTGACAACTGGAGAAGTAGTTAAAACACTAAAGGCCAGGGATATATTTCAACAACTGTCCGAGGCTGCTTGGGAGTGCGCTGATCCGGGAATACAGTTTGATACTACCGCCAATAAATGGCATACGACACCAAAAGCCGGTAGGATAAATGGTTCAAACCCTTGTAGTGAGTATATGCATCTAGATAATTCGGCATGTAATCTTGCATCGATTAACTTGTTAAAATTTTTGAAATCCGATAATACATTTTCAATAGATGAATTTAAGCATACTGTTGAGCTTCTTATAACAGCCCAAGAAATATTGGTAGGATATAGCGAATACCCGACCGATAAAATAACTAAAAATGCTAAAGCTTATAGAGAGCTTGGAATTGGTTATGCAAATCTCGGGGCATTATTAATGGCTCAAGGTCTTCCTTATGACAGTGAAGAGGGGCGAGCTCAGGCCGCTTCAATTACAGCTTTAATGTCTGGTTATTCTTACGCAGTTAGTGCAAAAATTGCTAATAAAGTCGGTCCTTTTGCCGGTTTCAATAAAGACAAAGAGGGAATGATGAATGTCTTGAAACTGCATAAGGATTCTTTGCGAGACATTAATGCCAATATGGTTAACGAAGAGCTTCTTAATTCGGCTGTAAGTTCTTGGGACGAGGCTATTGAGTTAGCCAAGATTTACGGTGTGAGGAATTCTCAAGTCAGCCTACTTGCTCCTACTGGGACGATAGGTCTTATGATGGACTGCGACACTACTGGAATCGAGCCGGATCTTGGTTTAGTTAAGACCAAGAAATTAGTCGGCGGTGGAATAATGTCAATCGTAAACCAAACAGTTCCTAGAGCTTTGAAGGCATTGGAATATTCAGATTCCGATATCAAAGAGATAGTTGACTATATAGATAAAGAAAAGACCATAGTTGGTGCCCCTAAATTAAAATCCAATCACCTGCCTGTTTTTGCCTGTTCAATGGGTGATAATACAATACACTACCTTGGTCATATCAAAATGATGGCCGCAGTTCAGCCGTTTCTTTCAGGTGCAATTAGTAAAACAGTTAATCTGCCTGAGGAAGTTAGTGTTGAAGAAATTGAAAAAATCTATCTAGATTCTTGGAAAATGGGGTTAAAGGCGGTCGCGCTCTACAGAGACAACTGTAAAGTAGCCCAACCTCTTAGCACTAGCAAAAATAATAAAAAAACTGATGATAAATCCGATAGTAATGATGGTAAAATCGTCTTAAAGGGAACAGTAAGAAGACAATTACCGAGAGTTAGGGTATCAAAAACCTATAAGTTTCAGATCTCTGATCTTAAAGGTTACTTTACAGTCGGACAGTTTGAGGATGGCACGCCAGGAGAATTGTTTATAAGTGTGTCTAAACAGGGATCTACCTTGTCGGGCTTAATGGACTCATTTGCCATAAGCGTAAGTCATGGTTTACAATACGGCGTTCCACTTAAGAGCTATGTCAAAACTTTGAGAGGTACCAGCTTTGCTCCCGCTGGATCTACTAATGATCCAGAAATCAAAGTAGCATCCTCCATGATTGATTATATTGCCAGAAGATTGGCAATAGATTATTTGAGCTTTGAAGATCAACTCGAGCTTGGCATTGTTTCAATCGATGACATCTCTTCAGTGGCCATAAATACACAGATGAATATTATTGATGAATCTCAAGCAATGGGCAATTCTTCTGATTTTAATGACATCGATATTCTGAAAAAAGAAATAAAAAGCATGAATAAAGATGAATCTGAGACGCAATCAGTAAGTCTATCCAGCCAAATTAGTGAAACTATTATCAGTACCAATGATACAAAAACTGTGTTCGATTCGTCAGCTCCACTTTGTTTTAATTGCGGTAATCAAACCCAGAGAGCAGGAAGCTGCTATGTATGTAGTTCTTGCGGTAGTACGACAGGCTGTAGTTAGCCGTGAGTTGTATTTTATACACTGAATGATAAATAATTAACTTAAATCACCCCCGTTAACCCACAAATCCATCACTATTCTCATAGTATTATTGACAACTGTGTATAAACTATAGTTAATGGTCATTTGTTTTAATTCTGGTAGATT
>JAKBGO010000017.1 GCA_021833065.1 bacterium | reverse complement strand
TCCGATTTTAATAAAAGCGCGTGCCGGTAGTGGTAAAACAAAAACTCTCACCCATAAAATTGCTTATTTATTGGCCACCAATCAGGCTACGGAGAGCAGTATTTTGGCTGTCACTTTCACCAACAAAGCAGCCGGCGAAATGAGAGATCGGGTAGCCTCTTTACTGGGAAGGACCAATCATAAAAACTATTTCATGCCTTATATGGGAACCTTCCACGGAATTTGTGTCAAAATTTTGCGGCAGGACGGTGAGTATGTCGGTGTTCCGAGAAGTTTTATTATCATAGATGAGTCTGATAAAAGCACGATTATTAAGAAGCTTTTAAAACAACAATTAATAGACGACAAGCTGTATTCAGTAAGCGCAATCTCCTCTATTATTTCGGGCTACAAAAATGAGCTGGAGACTAATCTGGAGAACCCTTTTTCGCCAACTGAAAAAATTGCCGCCACGCTCTATCCTCTTTATCAGGCTGCTTTAAAAGATTCTAAGGCTTTGGACTTTGATGATCTGATTTTAAAAACCGTAAATCTCATGCGGCAAAATAAAGAGATAAGACAAAAATGGATAAATCAATTTTCTCATATATTAATCGATGAATATCAGGACACTAATCTGGCCCAGTACGAGTTGATTAAACTGCTGATTAACGATCGTCGGAATATTGTGGTAGTAGGCGACGACTGGCAAAGTATTTATTCGTGGAGAGGTGCAAATTATCGTAATATTTTGAACTTTGAACATGATTTTAAGGATTGTGTGGTTATAAAGTTGGAGCAAAATTATCGATCGACGCAGCCTATTCTTGATGTTGCTCATAACGTCATTTCAAAAAATAAACAAAGATCCAATAAAAAACTTTGGACTCAAGATAAAACCGGTTTGCCGGTAAAAATTATCCAATCTTTCAATGAAAGAAGTGAAGCAGAAACAGTAGTCAATACGATCAGAAATTCGATATATCAAAACGGCATCGATTATCGGGATTGCGCTGTTTTATACAGGACAAACGCTCAGAGCCGAATTCTTGAAGAGACTTTTCTGAGATACGGAATTCCTTATCAGATGATAGGCGGGGTCAGGTTTTATGACCGTAAAGAAATTAAAGACATCTTGGCCTACCTCAGGCTAATATTTCAGCCCGATGATCAGCTCAGCTTTGAGCGGATTGTCAATGTGCCGGCAAGGTCTTTAGGCGCCAAGTCTTTGCAGAATTTCTTTAAATTTAAAAACGATAACAACTACAGTCTTAATGAAGCTCTTTTAAATGTTAATTCAAGCAATCTAAGCTCTAAAATTATCGATAAATTTTCTCAATTTTTTGATATATTGGTTAGCCTTCGAGACTTGCTTGATAAGAAAGAAAAGATTTCAACAATCATCGGTGTTTTAATAGAAAAAATCTCATATCTTGATTATTTGAGTGACGGAACTTTGGTAGGAGAGTCCAAGCAAGAAAACGTTAAAGAACTTTTATCGGTGGCCGAAGAGTATTTGGATGATCTGGGCTTGTTTTTAGAGGAAGTCAGTTTAGTATCGGATTTGGATAAAGCCGATTTTGGATCCAATGCAGTCACTATGATGACTTTGCACGCTGCCAAAGGCCTAGAGTATTACCTTGTCTTTATAGTTGGGATGGAGGAATCAATTTTTCCACATTCCCGGGCTTTTTACGATAATAGTGACATGGAAGAAGAAAGAAGACTTTGTTATGTCGGAATGACCAGAGCAAAAAGGGAGCTTTATCTGTCGTACGCTACTTCGAGATTAATTTACGGCAGCCTGTCACATAATCCACCAAGTCGGTTCTTGTCGGAGCTTGGCGATGAGTCGGTCGTGGAAAATGTGAATCCATACTCTGTAAATCTAGGTGTGGTCGGCGCCAATCACAGTCAGGAGCCCAGATATGTTGAAGATCTGTCGGTTGGTGACTTAATTGATCATGGTGTTTTTGGGCAGGGTCAGGTCACTGAAATAAATGAAGATATTGCGGTAGTATTGTTTAATAAATATGGCCGAAAGACGCTTAACATAAACCTAGCACCAATTAAAAAAATATAAATGAAAAGCAAATTAAACAACAAAAATCCATCGAAACTGGTTTATTATTTGGCTAAACCTCTTCTAAAGGTGTATTTGAAAAAGAGAATAACAACTAGAGTGCTGATTGTTAAAAACAACCAGGTTCTTGTGATAAAAAATGCTATCTCAAGCGGACATCTTAGTCTGCCCGGTGGAGGATTGAAGAAGAAAGAGCAACCCCAAGATGCTTTGGTTCGAGAAGTCAAAGAGGAAGTTGGAATTGATCTTGAAGACGACAGATTAATCTATAAGGGTATTTATTTTGCAATTAATGATGGGCTTAAATATCGCTATCATCTTTGGTTCTATAAATTAGTCGAAGACCAGCCGATAATAAGACGCCCGGTCGAGATAATTGATGCATTTTGGATTGATATTGCCGAGGTATCTAATTATAAAATAAGCTCAGAGCTGACAAACTCTCTGCAGAATTGGCTAAACAGCACCAATTTGATAAAATAAACTGATTCCGTCATGCTTTACTTGTAGGCTGTTTGAAACAAGACGTTAATATGAAATTAAATAAAATCAGGTCAAACCGTAAGCCAAAATTGGCCGGTTTATTGAATTATGTTAAGCAACCGGTGCATTTCTCGGTATTGATATTTGTGGTACTAATACTCATCACAATTGCGGCCGGTTATTTATTTCGTTCGAAGACATCGACTTTAATAAAACCGATAAACGATAAAATAGTTATCATTAACTATGATAAGAAAATTTTAACTGTACCCTCGAAAGAACCGACAGTTGGAGCATTACTTAAGAAATTGGGTATTGTTCTAAATCCTGGAGACGTGGTTGAGCCCGATCAGTCCACGCCGATTTATCAAGATGATTTTAGAATCAATATTTATCGCGCAATGCCGGCTGAAATAATTGAAAACGGTCAGGTTCAGTTTGTCTTTTCGGCCGCTACCACCCCCAGGTCGATTGCGCAGCAACAAGGTATTAAAGTTTACCCGGCGGATATTGTCAGCGATAGTCCCGTCAAGAATTTTATTCAATCTTATGCGATTGGCAGGCAAATAGTAATAACACCAGCAATGCCGGTTTATGTGAATCTGTATGGTACATCGCTTCTAATTAGGACTCAGGCAAAAACTGTCGGTGATTTAATAAAACAAGAAGACATTCATTTGTCTAAATCCGATCAAATTTTACCGGGTACATCTGCCGCTTTGACGCCATACAGTCAAGTTTTTATTATTCGCCACGGCATAAAAATAGAATCGGTTACTAAGCAAATTGCAATGCCGATCCAGGTGATTTATGATTCTTCGCTGGCTTATGGTACCGGAGCTATCAGACAGTACGGATCGACCGGTACAGAAGCTGTAACTTATCAAGACAACACTCAAAACGGGGTGGTGGTTTCCCGAACTGTTTTGCAGGATGTGGTTACGGTTCAACCTGTTACTCAAATTGAAGTCGAAGGAACATCCCTTAGTGGTATAAAAGGCGATATGACCTTAGCCGGCATCTCACCCTCCGATTATCAGTACGCCGACTATATCATCTCACACGAATCCGGCTGGTGTCCGACTAAGGCCCAAGGCGAGCATTATTGCCCGGTAATACCTGATAACCCAATGACTCCTAATGGATACGGACTCTGTCAAGCAACTCCCGGATACAAAATGGCAACCGCCGGATCAGACTGGCAAACTAATCCGGTCACTCAGTTAAGGTGGTGTAGCTCTTATGCTCAGGCCAGATATAATGGCTGGTATAATGCCTATATTCACTGGCTAAATTATCACAACTGGTAAAAATATGATTGAGGCAAAAAAAAATTTAGGGCAGCATTGGTTAAACGATCAGGATAGTCTAGATGCGATTGTTGAAGCTGCTGACATAAAAGCCGACCAGTTTGTTATAGAGATTGGTCCTGGGACTGGAAATTTAACACAAAAGCTACTTCAAAAAACCAACCAATTATTGGCAATTGAAATAGATGAAAGCCTGCTTAAGTATTTAAGAAACAGGTTCCAAAAAGAGATAGGGACCGGCCAGTTAAAGATTGATAACTCCGATATCAGATCTTTTGATTTTACTAAAGTACCGGCTGATTATAAGTTGGTTGCTAATATTCCTTACTACCTGACCAGCTATTTAATCAGGCTGATATCCGAAACAGACAATCAACCGGCTGCCGCTGTTTTGTTAATTCAGAAAGAGGTTGCCGAAAGATTGACTGAAAAGCCCGGTAAAATGTCGATGCTGGCTATAGCTGCGCAGCTTAATTTTGATATTTATAAAAAAGATATAGTTGAGGCATACTTATTTGAGCCTGCACCTAAAGTCGATTCCCAAATTGTTGTGTTGGTTGGCAAAAATAAAAAAATGTTTGACGATGTTGATTATAGCGATTTCTTGAAATTTATTGGCAGAGCATTTGTCATGAAGAGAAAGAAATTAACTAATAATTTGTATAGATTTTTCAACAAAAGTCTTGTACTCGAAAGTCTTAGTAAATTGTCGATAAACCCTGACGTTAGACCTCAAGACCTGAATCTTGTGCAGTGGCATGATTTATTTTTAAAATTAACTAAAAAGTGATATAATAACATCTTACGGGGCTGAATTTAGCTCGACGTTGGATTTTATCAGTTAATTGGCAGGTCGCTTGTCAGCGTATAGGCAAAAAATTATAATTGCAAATCGAAAATCTGCAATTGCCGACTTGGTTAAGAGTTTTGGGAATTTCTCATTCTCTCCAGTCGCAGTAGCCGCTTAAATTATTGGCGGCAATGCTATGTCTGACGCCGGATAAGACATCAGTGTTTTATATATCTGGATAGGCGATAAAAAGTGTCTTTATTTTGTCGCTCAAAATTTTAAGACTAGATAAGAATAAACTGGTCTATTTAGTTTATTATTATCGAAAATTTAAATATAGACTAAGCCTGTAGAAGATTGACATCGATAAACTAGCGGACGTGGGGGTAGTACCCACCAGCTCCACCAAATTTACTTACTACTTGTATTCATCAGTTGATCAGATCGATTTTTTAAAAACGGTATATATTTTGTTAAATTATTGGAAGCTACTCTAAGAGTAGATTTTTTTGATAGATTTGGGTCAAGACCGTGTTGCAATAAATAAAACCCGGCATAAGCTACTGCCAAAGCTCCAATTCCGGCGATGATTTTAGCTGTTCTGGTATTTTTCTCCTGAGAATTTTTGTTTAAGTCTTCGGACATTTTTACAATTTTACCATAAGATGAATCACCTTGATTAATCTTAAATCTTCTACTACTCTATAACCTTCAAATTGAATAACTGAAGAAGTGTTAAAAAACCTGCTCCGATGAAGATATAGACCGAATTCAGCCCAAAGAACATAAAAGCAAGACAGACTATTCGTCCTATTTCCAAATTATATTCTCGAAATACGAAGTAGCTTCCCAAGTTATTGATTCTGGCCGCTTTTTTCCAAACCGTTTTAGAAAATGAAAGATCAATTAGTTCATAGGTAGCAGAAGAAGCAAAATTGGATATGGCTAGTCCAAATGGTGATATAAGAAGAAGCCTTAAAAACCAAGTCGGTGAATGAGATAGAATTCCGTATTTAAAAGATCTCTTATGACTTGAATCGATAATCCTGCCTTCTTGAAAAATCAACAAGGCAAGTAGCAGTGAAGTAACCGAAACAATTACTCCCAATGTAACGATGTTTTTATAGTTAGAGTATATGAAAATTGGCCACAGAATAGCCGATATAACTCCTATTCCGCCTAGTATTCTATAGCTAAATGCCTTTCGCTTATTATCGGCGACCTTTAAGGTCTCAAGGTTAATTTCTTGTTTATCTATTTTATAATCTTTGGTTTTGAATAATGGCAAGACTGAAAGGAGATATATTAAACCGGCGATTAAAAAAAGGCTGTTATAGGATTTAAAATGGATTAGAAGTGAACCGGCAACCGGGCCCAATATTCCGGCTATAATGCTAAGAACTTGAAATAGCGACAATGATTTTCCTTCTGTATTCTTTCTGATTGTTTGAGACAGTTCTATATTGAAACCAGCGTAGTATATAGCGATACCCAACCCCCAAAAAATCGCCAGAAACTCAAAAGGCACTTCGGTCTTTAATTTAGTCAGGGCAAAATAGTAAAGCATACTAAGAACAGTCCCGATCGATAAGGTTTTTTTGATACCTAATTTGTGATCAAGGTAAATTCCAAGAGGCAAAAACAGCGAAATCGATAAATAACCAATTATGTTAAAAAGAGCTATTTTTGAAATGGAAAAACCAAGCGAAAAAAAGAAAATAGGCGTGAATATGCTGATTAGGGAATCGGCTAGAGATTTGATAAAAACGGAAATGTATAGTTCATTTAATTCTTTATGCTTGAGATATATATACTGGTGATGCCTTTCTGAGGCGGGATGTAATATCATTTTGATTTTTAGGGTCTATCAGTCTATTTACTATTTCTGCTTCTGTTGTAAAGTCTTCTTTCTTTCTCTGTCATACCACCCCAAATTCCATCATGTTTCTCCGCAATACCAATCTCCAGGCAAACTTCTCGGCCGATACATCTGGCGCATATTTCTTTGGCAGTTGCAACTCTTCTTTCGTAATCAGTTCTAGCAGTATTTTTATTTGGGAAAAAAACGGCTCTATCTACATCGGGTTTGGAGCATTCCGCATACTGGTATAGATTAAATCTGTTGATTGGTTCAGTCTGGGCAACGTTATTTTTTTCGTAATGAGAATCCATTCTTCAAGATTACTATGGGGATAAATATATTTCAACGTAACACCCGGACTTGAAAAATAATATTTCAAAACTATAATATATTTTTATGTTTGGAAAAATAAGGCCGTCGGTACCTCCGTCATATGAATATTACGAGGATTTGACTAATGAGCACACTAGGAATGAAGCAGTTTTTGCGGCAGAGAGTGAATTGATGCAATTGGATAAGGTCATTAGACTCAATAAAGTGATGCTCAGAATAAAAAGGTTAGGTTGGATGGGTATTAACGCTTTGGGGTGGGGATTGACTGCCCATGGATTTACCAATATTAATCCGAAAATACAAGATAGTTTTGATAGCGAAGGCGAATTGTATAGAGAAGACTGGGAAGACGACGGATATTAGTTTTAATGCTATAATTTAACCATGAGAAGGGTTAAATGGTTGGTTTGGATAGTGCTTGGCGTTGCCATATTAATTGGCGCTTCGTTGGCTATTTATAATCACAATGTATCGACAAATAAAAAAGATCAAAGTAAAGAAATAAGTGCTTCTAATATCACCAAAACTCAATACAACTCAAAGTACGGCTATTATTTGACCGATCTTAATGGAAGAACTTTGTATCAGTATAACAAGGACAGTAACGGGCTTAGCAGTTGTCTTGGGGCATGTATAGTAGTCTGGCCGCCATACCAGACAACAAAATTACCAAAATTATTACCCTCAGGTTTCGGCTATATTAAAAGAACCGATACAGGTTACTACCAATATACTTATAAGAATAAACCACTTTATTATTATGAACTTGATAAGCCCGGAGATATTAAGGGAAATCAAATCGGTGGTTTTTTCATAATCAAAGATTGAGATTTTTTTACTAAAAGGGTTGGCATTGGGTATTTTTGTGTTATGATACGATTACTAGATAAAACTGCTATAGCAACTTTTTGGTTCGGGTCTAGGGTTATTAGCAAGAGTTTTGGGGAGCAGTTAACTGGTTAGCCAGATTACTCCAAGCAATAAAAAGGAGAGTTTAATGGCTAACAAGCTATTCGTAGGATCCCTTTCATGGAATACTACAGATCAAAGTTTACAAGATTTTTTTGCTGAGGTTGGAACAGTTGTTTCAGCAACAGTCATTAAGGATCAGGAAACTAATAGGTCAAGAGGTTTTGGTTTCGTTGAAATGTCAAATGACGACGAAGCAAAGCAAGCAATTGAAAAATTGAATAATCAGGAGCTTGATGGTAGATCCATTATTGTTTCTGAGGCTCGACCAAAAGAGAATCGACCAAGAAATTTCGGTGGTAACAACGACCGAAACGGCGGTCGAAGAGACAACAACCGTTACTAAATTTTCGGTTAAATTTCAAAAAGCAGCTTTGTTTATTGAGGCTGCTTTTTATTTTACCTTTATTTTTTAGCTATAATAGAGATTAGGATATGAAAAATTATTTTGTAACAACATCAATACCATATGTTAATGGCGAACCCCATATCGGACACGCTCAAGAGTTCGTCGAGGCTGATGTATTGGCAAGATACGCCAGAAAACAAGGTTTGAAAGTAATTTTTTCAACCGGTACCGATGAGCACGGCGGGAAGATTGCCGAAAAAGCTGCCGAGGTAAGTATGACTCCAAAAAAATGGGCGGACCAAATGAGCCTAAAGTTTAAAGAATTGATGGATGTGCTTGAAATTTCCGCCGACAGATTTATCCGGACAACCGACAAAAATCATGAAGAAACTGCCAAAAAAGTTTGGCACCGGCTCGCAGATGACATTTATAAATCCAGTTATGTTGGTTGGTACTGCACAGGAGACGAAGCTTTTTTTACTGAAACGGAAGTTAATTATTTAAATGGCATTTGTCCAAACCACAATCGACCTTTTGAAAAAATAGAAGAAGAAAATTATTTTTTCAAACTTAGTAAATACGGACCGGCAATTAAGCAAGCTATTCTTTCCAAAGATTTTCATATTTTGCCTGAGAGTAAGTCGCACGAAATCATATCTCTGATAGATGAAGGCTTGGAGGATATCTCGATATCGAGACCGAAAGACAAGATCGACTGGGGAATATCCGTTCCAGGTGACGACAGCCAAACTATGTATGTCTGGTTTGAAGCTCTAATAAATTATATTAGCGTTCTAGGATTTCCGGATCATCAGGACTTCAAAGACTTTTGGCCGGCTAATGTTCAGGTGATAGGCAAAGACATTATTCGTTTCCACGCGGCAATTTGGCCGGCAATGTTACTATCGATGGGACTTGAACTTCCTAAGAAACTATTTGTCCATGGCTTTATAACTTTGAATAATCAAAAAATTTCCAAATCGTTAGGGAACGTCATCTCACCGTTTGAGATTGCTCAAAGATATGGTTCCGACGCCTTTAGATATTATTTCTTAAGACACATTCCCAGCTATTCGGACGGGGATTTTACTTGGGAAAATTTTGATAATGCCTACAACAATGAATTGGCCAATGAGTTGGGAAATGCAGTTCAAAGAACCGTAGTTCTTATCGATAAGTATTTTACGAAGGAGAAATTAACTTTTTCTCCCGCACAGCACGATTCGATTGAAATAGACAAATCGATCGCGGAATGCCGTTTTGACCGTGCCCTTGATTTAATCTGGGAACAGGTTAGAGGACTCAACCAATACATCGACGAATCAAAACCATGGGAAGTGGCTAAAACTGGCGACATGGACCATCTTAAAGAAGTGTTAACCTACCAAGTAGCCAATTTACTGGAGATAGCTATTTTGCTTGAGCCGTTCTTACCCACTTCATCCGCCGCTATTGTCAAAATATTTGGCGATAATCTCGAAAACAAGTATCGCACGATACTTTTCCCAAAAATTGAAAGATAAAGACAATCATGAAAGATTATTTAATCGATACTCATTGTCATATTCAATTGATTGATGATACGACTGAAGATAATACCTCTAAACTTTGGCACAAAGACCCCGAAATTACTTTGCAATCAGTTATTAATTCCGCAGCTGAGCAGAAGGTTAATATCCTGATGGCTATTGGCTGTAACTTGACTGATAGCTTATTGGCCGTAAAAGTCGCCAATAAATACCCCAATATTTATGCGTCCGTTGGAATTCATCCTCATGAGGCGACCGCTTTTAGGAAAGATTTTGAATTAAATAAGTCTAAATTTGAGCAATTGATTAAAAATGAAAAAGTTAAGGCAATCGGAGAGTGCGGACTGGATTATTTTTATAATTATTCAAACAAAGCAGATCAGATAGAAGTTTTCGAATTCCAGCTGTCGATGGCTGAAAAGTATAATCTGCCGGTAGTTTTCCATGTTCGTCAGGCTTTTAATGATCTCTGGCCTATTTTAGAAAAATACCAAAATATTAGAGGTGTTTTGCACAGCTTTACCGATAATATGGATAATTTGAATGAAGCTCTCAAACGGGGGTTATATATCGGAGTAAACGGTATTGTAACGTTTGCTAAGGACGACTCTCAGCTTTCGGTATATCGAGCTGTTCCCATTAAGAATCTTTTAATCGAGACGGACTCCCCGTACTTGACACCAGTACCATACCGTGGTAAGATAAATCAGCCTAGAAATGTGCGAATTATCACTAAATTCGTAGCAAATCTACTCGACACAAGGGAAGAAGAGATCGTAGATCAAACTACTCAAAACGCTATCAATTTATTTAATTTTTAAGGTTATTTATGTTATTTAATCAAGAAAAGCCATCATCCAGCTCAGAGCATGCCAGGATTGTGAATGAAAAAATTTCCGAGATTCATGCTTCTGTTGGTTTAATTAAGGAATTTAAAAAAGGTAAACAGACTGAAGTATCTGAGACTGTGGTAATTAAGAGTAGTATTGCTCAAAATGACCCTATAAACACAAGAATAAGTGAATTAGAAAGAGCCTATCAAGAGGTTCAAGATGCCTTTGCTGCCTAAACTACCATCTAAATCCAACACCGAGAGAATACATCGGGAGATTCTGGAAACAGAATCTAAAGTCGGCGCGGAAATATTTGGACCGATAGAAAAAGGTAGACAAAGAAGTTTCTTTTGTCTGAACAAATATACCTGGGTTTGGCACGAGCAGTGGATAGAAAACAAAACCCCTAAATCTCTAATGACCTATTACCATATTCGTCATAACGGGATTTTAAAATCATCCGGAAATCAAGATTATAAACCTTTATCTCAAAATGAACTTGATAATTTCATAAAAGCCGCCGAGATATACGAAAAAACTGTCCCTGAGATACTGTCGGCTAAATACCTATAACTCCGGACTGGGTTATAATTTATCTACAAACAATGAGAAAACCTATTTA
>JAKBGO010000016.1 GCA_021833065.1 bacterium | reverse complement strand
TGGTGAAGTTGTACCAACAGCACCGATTGTTGGTGGTGTCGGAGTAAAGGTCGGAGAAGTTGATCCGGCCGAAGGTGTTGAATCAGAAGTTGGTGAAGTTGTGCCTGAAGTGAAAGTGTGATTTGGTGAAAGCCTATCCAGTTTCGAGCTTGATGCATTGCTAATTTGTTCAAAAGTAGTAATATCTTGATGTCTTGCGTCGAAACCTTGAGTCGTGTTAGATACTGAGGTCTTATTATCTAGAATATATTTAATAGCTCCATTAATATGACCCTGATCGGTATACGTATGTCCATCGACCGTCACACTATCAATCGCACCTTTCCCGTCACTAAGCCCATTGCCTTTAAATGTGATACCCAATGAATTATTCGTTAATTTACTTAGTACTTTGGGATCGGAAATATTTGTATGAAGTTTATCCATAGCAAAGTTCCATGGTAAAGTGCTCGATGCGATTGGTTTAATGTGCACAGAACCAGTGCCATGGGCTACTTGCGACCCACCCGATCCATTCATTTCGGTGGCCAACTTGTAAGCATTTTCGACTTGAGGAGGGATATGATCGGTACTTGAAGCTGGAGGAGTAGTGGTTGTTGTTGTGGTCGGAGAAGCTTGTGATGCACTACCCGATCCATTCATTTCGGTGGCCAACTTGTAAGCATTTTCGACTTGAGGAGGGATATGATCGGTATGGGTGATAGTTGGTGAGGTTTGCGATGGATCCGAACTAATTTTGGGTCCAGCTCCGTCGCTAAAACTATGACTAGAAGGAAGATGAGGCATATAACTACCTTCATTAGTGCCCATGGTGTGATCTGCCGGTAAAACTCCTCCAGGATAATCTTTATTCATATCATTACTAAACTGACTCATAACCTGGTTAAGGCCATTGGGACTAAGTCTGTAATTTACATTATCATTTTTTCCGTAAACTTCACTTTGAAGTTGATTTAATTGTTGTTTATTCAGTAACTCAGTCACCGGCCCTTGCATTGCAGCTTTGCCGTCAGTAACTTTGTTACCGGTCCAAAAATTTAATAGCGAAAAAAATCTATTTTTTCTCCCGTTGCCATTGTCGCTCATTTTTTTTCTCTTTTATTTATTTTTAACTATTATTTTCAATTATATTGCTTCTTATGTTTATTATCAAGCTTTTTTTACAACCAACATAATCTGTTCCCAGGATTTAAAAATATTTTTTAAATCTATTTAAATTTTGTCTTATATAAGATAATGAATACATGGCATTCGAGGATTACAAGACCAAAGAATCGGTTATAGTGGTTTATACGGGCGAGGGGAAGGGCAAAACTAGTGCCTCTGTCGGATTAATGGGACGAGCTCTCGGTACCGGTTGGTCGGTAGCATTTATACAGTTCATTAAACACTGGGAGGTGGGCGAACATCATTTCATTGCCAAAATACAGCCAATTTTTAAAGATAAGCTGTTCGTTTATAAAGGTGGCAAGGGATTTTACAACGCCGGCCAGTTAAGTGCTAAAGATGTCAGTGAAGAAGACCACAAAAAAGCGGCCAGAGCGACCTTCAAGATAGCTCTGAGTAGTGCCTCATCAGGTGAGTTCGACTTAGTTATCTGCGACGAAATTAACAATGCGGTTCACGACGGGTTATTAAGCTACAAAGACATTGAAACATTAATAAAGAAAAAAGACCGAAAAACGAGCCTGTGCCTGACTGGCCGAAACTTCGATAAAAAACTCTTAACTAGCGTAGATATTGTTACTGAAATGAAAAAGATGAAACATCATTTTGATGATAAATTTTTAGCAAACAAAGGAATCGATTTTTGAAATGCATCTTCGATATTAAGAACGAGCTTTCTAAGCTCAACTTGCCCGTTGGGTCATACATAGTGGTCGGCAGTGGCATTTTATCAGCTATCGGTATTCGACAATCAAACGACATAGATCTTGTAGTTTCACGCAATATTTACAAAAAATTGAAAAGTTAAGGTCGGACTAGCGACAGATGGTCGGACCAAATAGTGCTAAAGAGATGCATTTTCGATGTCGGACGGACATGGCGGAAGCAAAAACTTAGTAAATTACTCGAAAATGCTCAATATATTGAAGGCATACCTTATCTAAGCTTACTTGACGTATACGATTGGAAGAAAAACTCACCCCGACAAAAGAACTTAAAAGATATTGAATTAATAGAGAATTATTTAAAGAAGAATCAAAAAGTTCCGAAGCCTTCGTGATAAACTAATAATCAATATGATTAAAGCAGTAATTTTTGATTTTTATTCGGTATTCAGACCGGATTTATTTGAAGATTTTATTCAGCAAGCTAAAAATTTTTCTTTCGATGAGAGTGGTAGAGTTATCGACGAACTTAACAATTATTATCTCGGGATTTCCGACATCAACGATTTAACCGACGCAATTCACATCATATTTAAAAGCAAAGAGATAAAAACAACTCAATTGATTATGGATAAACTCACAATACCGGAGAGTTTTATTAATCTCACCCACAAACTACACACTCATTTCATAAAAATAGGCATCGCAGGAAACATTGGAAAACAAGAAATAAAATTTTTAAATAGATTCAACGAACAAAACCATCAATTCGATTTAATCGCCGGCCCCTTAAATTATGGCGAGTTACTTTTAAGCCAAAAATTTTTTGAAGAATACTTATACGAGATTGGAGAACCTCCTGAAAACTGTCTCTTGATTAGCGGACACCGGGATTACATTAATTTTTGTAAAGATCTGGGCATGAAGACCTATATCTACGATAATTTTAATGAACTGCAATTAGACATTTTCAATTTGCTAGAGATTAGATAATTTTAAACATCTTTATAATCCACCGGTTCGGTTCAGTTGATAGGTGTATTGTTCTAATCCTCCAAGCTCATTGACGTCAACCAGTTTGCCTTGGTCCAGAACATAAATTTTGTCCATCAAACTAAGCAGCGGCAATCTATGAGTTACTAGCAATACAGTCTTTCCATTTATTAACGAACCAATTGATTCTAAGATATATTGCTCAGACTGAGAATCAAGGGCCGATGTCGGCTCATCCAAACATATTATCTGGGCATTCTTAATTAAGGCTCTGGCTATCGAAATCCTCTGCTTCTGACCGCCGCTTAAGCTAGAGCCACCTTCGCCGACTATCGATTCCATACCAAGCGGCAACCTATCGACAAACTCCGAAACATTGGAGGCTTTGGCAGCCCAGCCCAATTCACTTGGATCGATTACACGGTTAATGTCGCCGTCTCTAATATTATTTTCAATGGTATCGGCAAACAGCTGCGGAGACTGGCTCACCCAAGCAATCGATTGTCGAAGCTGTTGCAAACTGACGGACTGAATGTCTTGACCGTCTATCAGGATTCGACCGGCCATCGGTTCCAAATAAAGGTCAAGAAGACGGAGTAATGTACTTTTACCAGCCCCGCTCGGACCAATAATGCCTACCTTTTCACCGGGCATAATTGTTAAGCTAACCTGGTCGAGTATCGTCTTATCTTTATAGCCATAGGTTACATTTTGAAAATCTATTTTACCTTTAGTTATTTTGAGAGGGATGTTCTGCTGCTGATGTTCGATGTCTTCATGGTCGCTCAAGACTTCATAGATCCTTCGAACGTTGACCATTTTCTGCCTTCTGATAGTAATTTGTTCCGTAATACCCTGGATCGGCGCTATCAAATAACCCATATAAGTCATAAACAATAACAAATCACCCAGTGTGAATTGGTGTTTTAAGGCCTCACTGCCTCCGAAAAATATAACTGTGGATGTTCCAAGAATAACTACCAAACCGTTCGATAAATTAAAGAAATCTCCCCAGAATATCGCTTTTTTAGTAATTTCATAGGTTTGATGCCATAGATTGTTTAATCTGCCCACCTGTCTTTCCTGGAGCGTAAAAGCCTGAACTGTTTCGGTATTGTCGATTGATTCAGTAATTAAGGAGGAGGTCTTGCTTTGAAGAGTAACTAATAATTTTCCGAATTTTGACATTATTGGACCAAATTTTTTAACGGAAACGATCAGAAAAGGCACTACTATCAGGGTTATTATGGCCAGAGGGGCATTTATTTTCAGCATTATCACTAGTACGCCGACAACCAATATCACCGACTCCAATATGACTGAAACCGAATTCAGCACTAGATCCGACAAGCTGCTCGTCACGTCATTTTGGCGATAGATATAATCTCCTTTAGCCAGACGACCTTCATGATACAAGGGAAGATGAAGGATGTGGCGAAAAGATTCTTCCTTGATGTGCTGATTTAAGAAAAAACTTATTTTGTTTAAAACCAAATCTTTTACCACTCCAAAAACTGACCCAACTAAAAATATGGCCAGGGTCATTAAGGAGATAATAATTATCAGAACGGCCTTCCCAGTATAAGGTCTTAATATGCCTGGAGCAGGGATTGTGCCGAAAACCGAATCGGCCAAGATCTTTAGAGGCACGGGGCGGAGCAGAGCAATCGTATCGGCTATTACGTTTAATAGGGTCATCAAGACAATTCCAGGTATGGCCTGTTTATAATATTTTTTTAACCAATCTTTAAACGCAGTGGTTCGATGATATCGGCCGTTACTGAGCAGCCATTTATTCACCACGTCTTTAATCATCTGGGTCGGCCACCCTGCCTGCTCCAAACTATAAGCTATATAATCAACGGGAACACCTTTTGAGACACCTTCGTCTATGGCTTTCAGTAGTGTTTCTTCCTGCATTGGATTTTTATTTTATAGTTCTTTCTACTTACAATATAAAATGAGATTAATTTTTTCTCAAATCCAAAGTTGTTTGAAAACCCGGTTTGCTATATAAATAGGGTCATGACAACTCAGTTCAAAAGATCGGCGGGCGGTCTGATAATATCTAACAATAAAGTCCTGATTTTGTTTTCCAAAAAACGAAATCAGTATCTCTTTCCGAAAGGCACGATTGAAAATAACGAGACTCCCAGACAGACTGCGCTTCGCGAAGTTCTAGAAGAATCAGGCTACCATACTAAAATTCTGAAATCTCTTGGCAGCATACACTACAGCTTCGAGGAAAACGGTAATAAAATTAGAAAAACAGTCTACCATTATTTACTGAAACTGGTCGACGACCAAGAAATTCCAAAACCCAATCTTCAACAAAACGAAGATTTTAGAAATCTTTGGCTTAATTACCGCGAGGCTTACGACAAATTGTCTCATCTTCAAAACAAGGAAATACTTGCCAATGTGCTCGGCTACTTATCACCCTATAAAAAAATTAATGTCAGCCGAGAAATTAATTTGGTTTCACTCTACCCCAAAGACGCATCCAAATTGTTTCAATTAACCGACCGAAACAGGGAATATCTGGGCAGGTGGCTGCCATGGGTTGATAGCGTTTCAAAAACTGCCGACAGCCGAGAATTCATATTAAAATCAATCATAGATAGGTCAATGGGTGAAATTTATCCGTTCGGTATAAGTTACAAGAATCGACTAGTCGGTCATATCAGTATTATGAACCTCGACAAAAAGAATGAATCTCCGGATATTGGCTACTGGATTGACCAAGATTATTCATCAAGAGGAATCATGTCTCAATCGGTCAAGGTACTGACAGAATTTGCCCATGATACTTTAAAGATCAATACAATTACTATTCATGCTGAACCAGACAATATAGGCAGCAATATGGTAGCCAAAAAGAACGGTTACACTTTAATCGGACAGACTACTAAAGATAATAGACAGTTAAATCGCTGGCAAAAAACAAACTAGCAGTCCCCGTGCTCGTGACTAAGTAAAGATTTTTTAATTTCAATCCCATAGATATAGTTTCCGATTTTCCCGTCATGTTTGACTATGCGGTGGCAGGGAACTAATAATGGCAGCCTGTTAGACCGACAAGCCGAACCAATAGCTCGATAGGCATTGGGGCTTCCGATTAACTGCGCTATTTTTTTATAGGAAACTGTTGTACCCGGTCGAGTCTTTAAAAGTTCCCTGTAGACGGACTTTTGAAAATTACTGCCTTTAGTGACTATTTTAATGCTTTTAAGAGCCGTTAGATTTCCTGAGAAATAATCGTCTATATTATGCTGATAGGGATGCTTTGGGACAAATTCAATTTCGTAGGCCTTGTATTGATCCGGCAATTTATTACGCAACATTTCCACATCACCAAAACCGCTTACTATAGCATTATCTTTTTCATCGGCGATAATGCTAAAAACGCCGTTTTTTGTATTTGACTGAATTAATTTTAAGACGCTCTCCATAGATTGCTCACTTAAACCCTGCTATGGTTAGCATAATAATCAAGATTAATCGATGCCGTTAAAAAGCCCAGGAGATTAAAAAAATAAGTTGTCGATTTTTGATCATTGGAATTAGACTGCAATACATAATCTAAAGCCTCTTTAGAAATAACGTAATTCGCCAGGGGTTTTTCGAGATTTTCCAAATATTTAACCAACATTTTTTTGGAAGACAGGGAAGTCATAGACTGGTTAAAGAAATTTCCAAAATGTTCGTTAATTTCCGGGTTATAAATAATTTCCGGCCAATCTTTAGCTAAATAATACGATTTTAAAATGTTCTTATTGACTCTGAATCTATCATCGAGTGACCAGCAGAATGCAACTAGATAGGGGTTTGCAAACGGACTAATCGGCCAGATTCCTCGATTTATATAGACATTATTTCTAGCTATCTGAGAACTAATCAAAGACAGCGGCAAATAGGGCAATCGGTAGTTTAAACTAACTGGTGTAGATTCAACATATTCTGACAAGAATCTGTTAGTAAAGAAAGGAGGCCTGTCGGCTTTTTGTCGTCTTTTTTTCTCGTCTTCGCCAATCGCCGTCAACTCGGCATTTCCACTAGTTCCTTCCATCAACTCATCGCCGCCAAGTCCTGTCGAGACGACTTCGACTCCCAACTTTTCCAATTTCGCAGCCAGACTGTCGAGACACTCGAAATATATCTCACTATATGAATAAAAGTAATCTGGCTTTTGACTGAACCTAGAAAGAGGCCAAGTCTCGTTTTTATCTAGCATGGTTGAAATCAGGCTCAAATTGGTCCATTCTTTTAACAACTCCAGTTTAGGTTCTTGAGAACGCTTAAAATCATCATTAAAAATCATTGAAGCCAGATAGGCACTGCCTTTCAGCCGATCTTTTAAATAGAGCGGCAAAAGGGAAGAGTCTATGCCACCGCTAACTTCAAAAGCGACTTTTTGGTTGTTAATTCTGGATTCGTAAAATTCATCAAGCGATTTTTCCAATACTTCCAAAAATTGCTTAGGTTCTGATTTCTCTACAGATAAATCGACTTTATAATAGTTAAGTTCCAGTCCTTTGCCGGTAACCAGAAGATTGGTTTGAGGCTCTAAAATTTTAATCTCATCAAATAAACAATCATGATAATCGGGATTAGGCATTAGCAAATTTAACAGATGATTTTTATTGAGGGTAAGACTAGCTGTATTTTCAACTACCCACTTATAGTCATTGCTTAAAATAAATCGACCATCAATAAAAGAATAAAAAATCGGCAGGGTAGAGAAAATGTCACGTTTTATTTTTAAACTATTATCCTGATAAGAAATCACCAAATATTCATTTGCCATATTTTCCTGGCAATCACCGTAGCCCAACCGCAGGTGATTGCCTTCGGTTTTAAAAAAAGTTGTTGGATAAGCCGCCCGACGGACTAACTTAATAAGATTAAAACCGGACTTTGTCAGATAGTAGTCCGGTCGATCATTTTCAAAGAGGAGATTAAGCGGCTCTTTTAAGTCTAATTTAATCTTTAGAAAATCAGTCATTTAGTCAAAACGATAACCCTGGTCTTGGGTACCGGCTGGTTTTTTCAGACGACTTAATTCAAATTGCTCGAACTTCAAGTCCTTTAGTTCATCAAGTTGATCAATTATATCGTAAAACCTTTGTTTAATAATCTCTTGACTCTGATTACTCTCTTCTAGATTCGTGATTGTTTCTAACATAGATAGGCTTCCTCTAAACTACATTATATACTCCATTTTAAAATTAATCTCGGTATTAATGTGTTTAGATAAAAAGGTCTTATAATAAAAAAATGGCCAATTCGAAATATAAAAAAAATAAGAAGCCAAATACCTATCTTAGAATTTTTACTTTAGTAGTTTTGATGGTCGGGATTTATTATTTTATACCAAAACTAGGTTCTTTTCGAAATACTTTCAGCGTCCTAAAAGACTCGTCTTGGTGGTGGCTAGTAGTGGCATTCATAGCAGCGGTAGCCTCGTTCTTTGCCGCCGGTTTCACCCAATACGCGGCCGGCGGATCAATTGGTACGATAATGGAAATAACAATAGTCCAAACAGCCGGTTCTTTTGTTAATCATTTTCTACCATTCAATCTTGGTGGCGTTAACCTTATTTCAAAATACTATGTAAAACTTGGTAAAAAACAAGCTGAGGCCGTAATCATGTCAATTTTGCCCCTAATTTTTGGCATCATAACAACGGTTTTAACGATTGCTATAATATCTCCCATAACTATTACAAATTATGTCCAGCATCTTCACAAAACCCGTTTCAACAGTTTGGAATTAGCCGGAATAATTATTGGATTAATAATCATAGCCGTACTAATAGTTGCATTCAAAAACAAAATAAAAATCTATATTAAAGAAGCTTTGCTCGGGCTTAAAAGTGTCAGCGATTTCAAACAACTAAGTTATTTAATTTTAGGCTCAATGGCCATAACCGTAACATCGACACTTATTTTATATGCTTCCATAAAAGCCATCCATCAACCGGCAGATCTGATTGCTATTTTCACTCTTTACGTTACCTCGTCGCTGGTCAGTAATATCGCCCCGACTCCCGGAGGACTTGGTGCTACCGAGGCCTTTTTACTTGTCGGCTTAGTAGCAATGCACTTAAATCTGTCTCAGGGTGCGGCAGTAATTCTAATTTACAGGTTTTTTACTTTTTGGCTCCCGATTATACCTGGCGGAATGGCTATGCATCGGGTTAACAAACTTAAAATAGTCGGCTAGACCAAAGTCATTTATCAATTTTTACGCAGTTAGACAATATTCTTAATTGGGTTTGATTTAACTCGCTAGACTCGGGGCCCAAAAATATCTCGACATCGTCGTCAAACCGTGAATCAGCCAATTCTACTCGGTCCCAGTCGCAAGACTTAACTAGATAGTTGGACAATATTTTTCCCCTAAGCGTTGCCCGGGTATTTGCCGGAGGAGTGGACAAGGCTCTCTCGACCGCATTTTGCTTAATAGGATTCTTAAACTTACCCCTGTCTCTTAGCTTTATTCCAAAACCGTCGCTTATCCTAGTTATCTCTCCCTCGGAGGCTTCAATAGTTATGTTGTCGTATCGCAGATCTAAGGCGCACGATTCGATATCAGAAGCAATACTCCCAGAGTTCGACTGCTTACCACTCTCGATCCTCTTACTCCTTATTTTGCTAAACTTAGCTGCCCAATCAACTCTGTCGGCCAATATATCTATGTCGGCCAAACCGGCATCGACTTTCCTTAGGTCATCGTAATAATCGTAGATTTCTTTAGCCGAATTGTAATAATATCTGGGTACATCAACTCTGTCAGCTAATTTAGACATCGTTAGCTCACTTATCCGCTGCTGAAAAGATGCGGCGTTTTTTTGTTCTTTCGATAAATAAAATTTACCTTCGCGGCTAAAATTTATTTTGTTTATATAGTTAGCTTTTTCTTTAAATAACAAGAAGGTTAAATCTATCTCATCTCTGACTAATTCTTCCAAATCACTAGAGTAACCATTTTCAAGCAGGGCAAGGCAGAGCGCCACTCCGGCAATTCTCATAGTCGTCGCCCAATCGGAAATATTAATGTCGTTGCATCTGACCTCAAATCTTTGAATACCGTTATACATTTCACTGGTTTCGGTTCTGGCCATTGTGCCGGTAAAACCATAGTCAACTTCACCGACTAATCCGCCGATTTTTTGAGAGAAATAAACACCATTTTGGTACTCAACGTAACCGGCTCCAGTGAGCAATACCCGGGACATCAAAAACGATCTCATAACCGAATTTAAGATTACCCCGTGTCTTATTATATCTTCTGCAACGTACTGAGAATCCAAATTAATAGAATAGTTGTCATGACACCCTTTGCGGTTACCCAAACTGTCAACCACTCTTCTTTGGATTCTAATTTTAGAACCGTCGGGCCTGTTCAAGGAATCTCGCTCGACAAAATTAACTGCTATTTTCCTAAGCAGCAGTTCACCAGCCCGTATATATAAGGCCAACTGTTCAGGGGTTTTACACTCAGGAGTAGCTCTTTCTAGATTGGTATCTAAAATTTCCCAGTTTTTACTAAGTGCACTGACATTGTTGACCGCCAAACCGGGATAAACCCTAAAACCATTGGTCAGAAACTCTTCATCGGTACCCTTAAATTCGCTCGGAATATAGTTCTTTAGATGTTGGACTAGCTCATAGGGCTCTAAGATTTTTTGCCCGTACTGAAGAATCATTCCAGTCTCTTCTTCGTTCCCGAGAATCGCCGGAAACGAGTTATTGATATCTAAATTCTCCATCATAGCTGTGTTTTAAATCACTGTTTTGACTTTTAAAAAAGTATATACCCATATTTAAAAAAAATAAAAATTATTGATATATTTAAAACTAATGAGCTCCAAAAAGATTGAAGTGAATGAAGATTATCAGAAGAATTACAGCTACATTTTGACAGAGCCGACTGGTCTAAGTTTTGACGAGAGATTCAAGCCGGAATTGTCACCGGCTGAAATGCTGAAATTAGGAATCTTTGGAGGCAGTTACTTTAAATCGATTCCCAATGAATTTCCAAAATCATGGTTTGACGGCGTAAAACTTTCATCGTCTGATAAACCGGACCCGAAGTTGAATTTTTTCGCGATCAACGCTTCGCAATCTCTTCAGCAGTGGCAGGCAAAAGGCTGGATAAATCCGATAGATCCCTTAGGATGGTTCCTTTGGTACTGCCGATACTATATGGGACGCAGGGTCGAAATAGAGGATGACCGTCAAATAAAAAGGTGGTTGGCGATTAAGAGGCATATCGCCCAAGTCAAACTAAACTGCAAGCCAGGAGATTATTCCTGCCGCCAAAAACAAAGACAGGCAATCCTCCACTGGGCCTATGATTCCAGAAAA